>JAFAUY010000024.1 GCA_019243005.1 Verrucomicrobiota bacterium
GCTGACCTCGATCAACCCGGGCTCCCACACACCGGCCGATGAACACGACGGCCCCGATTTGCCACCGCGGGGTTTTCTGACCGCCGGAAGCACTCGCTCCGCCGGAACCGCTAGAGCGCAGCGAGGAACTCCTTCCAGGGAGTTGCCATCAGCGTCTCGGTGGACGCATGCCCGTGCGCGCGGATGATCATCCCTACCTTTTCCACCTCTTTAGGATCGGCCGCCTCGACGATGTCTACCACGTCAAAACGACCCAGGGTTGCATAACTCTCTTTCCAGGTCACACCGGGGCATTGCTGCTTGATCTTCTCTGACACGGCCTCGGCCAGCTTTTTGAAGTCTTTCGGATCGTCGATTGCCTCCGGGGAAATGCGGCTAAGAATCACGAATGTCGCCATAGAACACCTCCGAGACTATCAGCGTACACTCCCAGACACCGTCCGGCAACTATGCCCGGTACGGGTGCAAGTTTGAAAAGCCGCTCTGTCTTGCGCCGCCGGATGCCCCCACCGTTTTTTCCACTTTCAGAGATTCTTGCGATGCAGTACAACGCGGCACCCAACGAAGCGTCGAAATTGGTTTACGAATTGGAGGCAGATCCTCTACACCCGTCACCCGGTACCGGCACCCTTGGACACGCGTCCCGCTCGCTGATTCCCAGCGCTGCCACCAACGCGGCGAGCAACAGCAGAGCACTCGACAGAGCAAACGCGGTCCCGATACCGTCTACCCCCGCCCCAGCCAGAAAAGCGCCATAAAGGGCCACGCCGACAGCACCCCCCGATTGCCGTACCGTGTTCAGCACGCCCGACGCGACCCCGGATCGCCCTTTTGGCACGGTTCCAAGCAACGACGCAGTCATCGCGGGGACGGCCAGCCCGATCCCGAGCGGCAGAATCAATAAACCCGGCAGCATTGTGGCATAGGCCGAGGTTGTGCTAAGCCCGTGAAGCAGCCCGAAGCCCAGGGCGCCCAGGACTGTTCCAATGACCATCAATCGCCTGGCCTCCCACACCCGGGATAGCCAGCCGTTGATAACGTTCGCCAGGGTCAGGGTTACTGAAAAGGGTAGGAACGCAACCCCGGCCCACGTCGGTGAGAACCGGCGCACCTGCTGCAGGTAAAGGCCAAAAACGAAAATCATTCCATAAAGCGTCAGGTTGATCAGCAGACCGACTGCGGTTGCCGCGCTGAAGGTCGGACTGGAAAAGAAGGTCAGCGGCAACATAGGCACGGGAACACGCCTTTCGGCGAACACGAAGCAAACCCCGAGAAAAAGTCCGAGGGTTAAGGCCCCGAGCACGACCGGCGCGGACCAACCGAGTGAGCCTGCCTCAATGATGGCGCCGGTTAGAAAGCCAAGGCTGAGGATGGCAAGCAGCTGCCCGGCCAAATCAAATCTGGTCCGGTGAGACGCGGATTCCTCCAGAAACCGGCAGGCCAGCCCGACTCCGGCCAGCCCGACCGGCAGGTTGATCAGAAAAATGCTGCGCCAGCCAAACGCGTCGGTAAGGGCGCCGCCGAGCACCGGTCCCGCGGATAACCCGATCCCTCCCGCGGCGGTCCACAGGCTGATCGCGCGAGCGCGTTTCCCGGGATCATGATGGAAGGCATGATTGATTAGGCTCAAAGAACAAGGCACCAGCGAGGCCGCGCCAATGCCTTGAACCACCCGCGCGGCAATCAGCGCCGCGGCGTTTGGCGCCAAGCCGCAGCCGGCGGATGCCGCGATGAACAGGAGCAAACCGGCAATGAATGTCTTGCGCGCTCCGATCTGATCACCCAGGGCGCCTGCCGAGAGCAGCAAGCAGGCAAATGCCAGTGCATAAGCATCGACCACCCATTGTAAGGCAGCAACGCCGGTATGCAGGTCCATGCCCATCCTGGCTAACGCAACGTTGATAACCGACACATCGAGCTGAACGAGGGCAAACCCGAGGCTCGTCGCTAGAATCGTCAGCCCGAAATGGGGGCGCTTGATCGTTTGACGCATGGCGTGCTGAGTTAAGTTGCTCTAAAAGCGATGCAGACCCGGCGCAAACCTCCATGCTTCGGCCGGGACCGAACGGTGGAGGATTGCGAAGGCGATGGGTCAGGCAGAGTTTAAGGTGTGTCGCAGGCAGCTTCCCTGGCGCAGGTGGCCGCACTCCTCGGTGAACGGGCGAGGAGTGAAATGGTTTTGGCCCTGATGAGCGGGCGCGCCTTGACCGCCAAAGAGTTGGCTTACCTGGCCGGCATTACTCCCCAGACCGCCAGCGAGCACCTCAACAAACTCGTCGGAGCGAAAATGCTGACGCTGACCAAACAAGGCCGGTTTCACTATTTTCGCCTGGCGTCGCCGGCGGTTGCTCGCCTGATCGAGTCGATTATGACCGTCGTGCCAGTGGCCCGGCGCGACCTGCCTGCCCGCGCGGGCGAGTCGCTCGTGACGGCGCGGCTCTGCTATGATCATCTCGCCGGAAAGCTCGGGGTGAGCCTGGCGGCGTGGCTCGCCGGCTGCCGCTACATTCTGCTGGACGACGAAGGCGGCGAAGTCACCTCCGCCGGGCTGGAATTCTTCGCCGATTTCGGGATTGATGTCCGCGGCCTTCAGCGAAAACGCCGGAGCTTCTGCCGGCCATGCCTGGACTGGACCGAGCGACGCTTCCACCTTGCAGGGGCGCTCGGTGCTGCGCTGGCACAGCGTTTTTTCCAATTACGCTGGATCCAGCGCGTCGAAGACAGCCGCGCTCTGACCATAACCAAAGTCGGGCTGGCCGCCGTCGAGGGGCGATTTGGTATCCGGACGGATCAATTGGGGCTGTAAACGAAGACCAGGCAGCCGATAATGGCGGGCGTGAGGATCCTCTACCTGGAATACCTGCCGCCCGGCCCGCATTTACTCCAGGTTACCGGCCCTTGACGGCACCAGCGGCGGCGGACGGCAATCAACGCCTACTTCGCCTGGTTCATGAAACGGTTTTGGTTCGCGTCAGGGGCATCATGGGTATCAGGCGGCCGCCAAGCTCAGAGCGGCTGGAGGCTTACCACGGCGGAGCGAACAAAATGCAAAATCCGGCTGCAAACGCGTTGCTGAACGATTTAACTGCAACTGGTCCCCAGCGACACCATCCCGGTTTTATGATCACCCTTATCAAACACGCCCTTTCGGCCACCGCCGAGGGGGACATTGAGATTGCAGGTTGGATCCGATCACGGCGCGACGCCAAAAACTTTTCGTTCCTTGAAATCAACGATGGCTCCTGCCTGCGCAACCTGCAGGTCATCGTCGACCAGGAGGCGCGAGGCTACGCGGAGGTGGTGCACGCGATGACCGGCGCCTCGGTGCGGGTGCAGGGCCGGCTCGTGGTCTCACCCGCCGCCGGCCAGAAATGGGAGATTCGCGCAACGTCGGTGGAAATCGCCGGACGGGCGGATGCGACCTACCCTCTGCAGAAAAAGGGGCATACCGTCGAATTCCTTCGCTCCATCGCACATTTGCGCCCGCGGTCAAACCTGTTCGGCGCGGTTTTCCGCGTTCGGAGCCGCCTGGCTTATGCCGTGCACCAGTTTTTTCAGGAGCGGGATTTCGTGTACGTCCAGACGCCGATCATTACGGCCAGCGACTGCGAAGGCGCCGGTGAATTGTTTCGCGTCACCACGCTCGAAAGAGGCGGGGACAAGATCGGCGAAGCCGCGTTTTTCGGCAAGCCCACGTACCTCACGGTAAGCGGCCAGCTCGAAGCGGAAACGTTCGCCTGCGCGCTGTCGAAAGTCTACACCTTCGGGCCTACCTTTCGGGCCGAGAATTCGAATACGTCCCGGCACGCCGCGGAGTTTTGGATGGTCGAACCGGAAATGGCGTTCTGCGACCTGCAGGGTGATATGGACCTCGCCGAGGAATTCGTGAAGGCGATGGTGCGCCACGCCCTGGAGCGCTGCGCCGAGGACCTGGGTCTGTTTGCCAGATTCGTGGACAAAGCCCTCATCGCACGCCTCACCCTGGTCGCCGAACAACCTTTCCGGCGGCTGCCCTACGCTGAGGCGATTGCCATCCTCAAGGCCTCCGGGCGGACATTTGAATATCCCGTCACCGATGGCCTCAGCCTCCAGTCGGAACACGAAAGGTTCCTGGCGGAAGAGCATTTCCGGGCCCCGGTAATCGTATTTGATCAACCCCGGCGGGCCAAGCCCTTCTATATGCGCGTGAACGAGGACGGCACAACGGTGGCCGCGATGGAC
>JAFAUY010000046.1 GCA_019243005.1 Verrucomicrobiota bacterium
GGGTTCGCTCCGGCGAAGCGATCACAAAACACCTCAAAGGCGAGAGCGTCGAGAAGCAGATCCTGGTGCCCATTTTGGTCGTTACGAGCAAAAACATTGACGAACTGCTTCCTACCGTCAGGCAGACTGTGTTCGCAAACGAGCTGAAATGACCTTACGGCAGGCTGCACCTCGAAGTTTGTGTCCCTGCCGCATCTATGAAGGCCCAACCTCCTGAGGCTGCTCCGCCGGGTGACGGGACGAGGGAGGTCGCGTCGACCCCGATCCTGGCGGCATCCGGCATTGAGAAGACGTTCGGCCGCACCCGCGCGCTGCAAGGTGCCGATTTAAAACTCTGGGCAGGTGAGGTGCACGGCTTGCTCGGGGCGAACGGCGCCGGGAAATCGACCGTTTCCAAAGTTATTTCCGGCCAGATCCGGCGCGATGCCGGCTCGATCCTGTGGAAAGGTGAACCGATCGAACTTCGAACCTCCCACGAAGCGATCAGGCACGGCATCACGATGGTGATGCAGGAAACTTCTCTTGCACCCGACCTGACGGTGCTTGAAAACATCTTCCTCGCTGAACTCGGCCGGCCCGGGTTTCTATCCTTCGGCTCCATGCGGAAACGCGCCGGCCAGTTGCTCGACACCCTCGGCCAGCGGGAAGCGCTTCCCTTGGATCGCGAGGTTCGCGCCATCTCGCCCGCGCAGCGCCAACTGGTGGAAATTGCCAAGGCCCTCGCCCTTAACTCCGATCTGATCATTTTTGATGAGCCGACCGCTTCCCTCAGCCCGACCGAAGTCGAGCGGCTTTTCGAGGTTATGACGAAGCTGAAGCGGGCCGGGCACACGCTGGTGTTCGTCTCGCACCGGCTGGAGGAAGTCTTCGCCATCACGGATCGGGTGACCATCCTGCGAGAGGGCCGGACGGTCGCAAACTCCGTGGAGACTTCATCGCTGACGCAGGCGGAGATTATTCGATTCATGGTCGGCCAGGAGCTGAAAACCATCTATTCAGCGCATCCGGAGCAAGGGCCCACCGGGTTGCCGGCCGTGCTTGAGGTGAAGCATCTCCGGTCTGCTCCCCTCGTCCACGATGTCTCTTTCATGGTCCGCCGCGGCGAGATCGCCGGGCTCGGAGGGCTCGTGGGCGCCGGCCGTTCCGAAACGCTCGAGGCCATCTTCGGCCTGAGGGCGCGTCAAGGCGGCGAGATCCGGCTTTTTGGAAAACCTTTCAATCCGGGACGGCCGGCGGACGCGGTGCGGGCCGGGATCGGACTGATCGCGGAGGACCGGCGCGTTCAGGGTATCGTGCCCGATTTCTCGGTGCGCGAAAACCTGCTGCTCGGACACCTGGCGGCGCACCATGGCTTCGGGCTCAGCTACAAGAAACGCAAGGCGAAGGTGGACGAACTGTTGACGATGCTCGACTTGCCGGCACACCGGCTATTGGACGCCAACATGCTCAACTTCTCCGGGGGCATGCAACAAAAGGTCCTGATCGCGCGCTGGTTACTGCTCGAACCGTCCGTCCTTATCCTGGACGAGCCGACCAAAGGCGTCGACATCGGAACCCGGTCTTCGATTTACTCGATGTTGCGCGAGATCGCCACCAAAGGGGTTGCCGTGCTTGTGGTTTCCTCCGACTTCGAAGAACTCCTCGGCCTGTGCCAACGGATCGTCGTCATGAGTGACGGTCTGTCGATTGCCGACGTGCCGAGCGCCGTGCTGGACGAGGAGAAACTCACGTTCTTCGCGGCGCCGCGCACGTCCATGAAGCGGAACACCGAGGTTCTCCGCGAACTCGTTCGCGACCTGAACGGCGCCGGCTTCTGGGCGCTCATCGATGCGGAGCGGCTGTTTTGCCTGAACGCGGTCGTCAGCAACGAGCGGACCGACCCGGGCTTCCAATCCGGCGGCACCCCGCGATTTTCCGAAACGCGCATCCCGAAGGCACTTGCCGCCAGGTCGAACGATTTTGTGCGGGAAGCGGACCGGAACCTGGCGAGCCTGGTCGTGCCGGTGCGCAGCCGTCTCGGGCACGACATGGGCTGGGTCGGGCTCATCCTTGACGGCGCCGCGGCGTTACCGCCCGCAGAACCGGTGCGCCGGCGCATTGAAACCCTCTTCGCTCAGATTACTTCCGAAGGCTCACAACTGCCGCCAACGAACTGATGAACGCGCTTTCCGCCGACACATCCATCTTTCGTTCCCTCGCGGGGCGCCTGGAGGTCCGTATGCTCGGGCTGGCGCTGCTGCTGGGTGCCATCCTGGCGGTTCTCTCGCCGCACTTCCTCGCCACCGGCAACCTCCTTAACCTCCTCGACCAATCGGTCGTGGTGGGAATCGTGGCGATCGGGATGACCTTCGTCATCCTGATCGGCGGCATCGACCTGTCGGTGGGTTCCATCGCGGGCCTGACCGGCGTCCTCCTGGGCCTTGCCCTGCAAAGATTCAGCATCCCGGTGGCGATCGCCCTCGCGGTCCTGGCCGGAGCCGGGATCGGGCTAATCTCGGGTTTTTTCATCGCCCGCTTCGGCCTGGCGGCCTTCGTCGTCACCCTCGGGATGATGGCGATTTGCCGGAGCCTGGCCTACATCTGCTCCGGAAATACCTCGATTTCGAATTTGCCCGCCGGACTGGGTAACATCGTTTTCACGAGCGTGTTGGGAGTACCGAGTAACGTCCTTACGCTCTTTGTCTTGTACGCCCTGGCCTGGTGCTACCTGAATTACACCAAGGGCGGGCGCACCATTTATGCGATCGGCTCCAACCGGGAAGCCGCACGAACCGCCGGCCTCAACGTGCTCGCCTTCAGCATTCTCCCCTACATCATCTCCGGGGCCCTGTCCGCCGTGGCGATTACCTTTGCGTCGGCTGAGGTCATGTCGATCGATCCCCTTGCCGGCACCGGCCTTGAACTCGACGCGATCGCGGCGGTGGTCATCGGGGGAGCGAGCCTGTTCGGTGGCCGCGGGTCGATCATCGGCACGTTGATCGGCGTTTTCATCATGGTGATGATCCGAAACGGCCTGAATCTGATGAATGTGTCCCCTTTCTGGCAAGGTTCGGCGATTGGCTCCGTGATCATCGCCGCGGTGCTGGTCGAGCGTCTTCTGTCCAGCCGATCTGCCACCCGCTAAGAAGGCGTTTCACTGCAGAGGATACCCAAAATGGCAGCTCCAATCGCTGATTCGATCCGGTTATTCGGCACGCTTGAGCCCGTTAGTCCACCGCGAACATTTACGGCGGGCCCGCTGACGGTTGAACTCGATGCCGGCAATTTGCGCTACATCCGTTTTCACGGCCGCGAGATGATACGTGCGGTTTCCTTCATCGTGCGCGACAAGAACTGGGGGACGTACAACCCGGTCATATCCAACGAAACCATCGAAGAGACCGGCCACTCCTTCCGCATTTCCTATGATGCCGTGACCAGGGATGCCAACCAGGAATTCCGGTACATGGCCCGGATCGTTGGAAACGCGGACGGCTCATTGACCTTCGCGGCGAAAGGCAAGGCGCAGACCGATTTTCTGACCAACCGCACCGGGTTCGTCGTGCTTCACCCGATCCATGGCGTGGCGGGCGCGCCCTGTACGGTCGAGCATGTTGACGGCCGCGTGGAGGAAACCTGCTTCCCCGCCCTGATCGACCCGATCCAGCCGATGAAGGAACTGCGCGCGCTGACCCACGAATTCACGCCCGGTCTCAAGGTCACCTGCCGTATGGAAGGTGACACCTACGAGATGGAGGACCAACGCAACTGGACGGACGCTTCGTACAAAACGTACGTGCGCCCGCTCGCTCTGCCGTGGCCTTACGTGATCCCGAAAGGCGAGGGCATCGACCAGAGCATCACGCTGACCGTCTCCGGCACCGCGACCGCTTCCATCGAGACCGCCGGGGGTTCGGTAACGGTTGCGCTCGGGGAAGAAGGCGCCGCCCTCATGCCCGCACTCGGTCTTGGCCTTGATCCGGCGGACGCGGCCGCGGTCATCGATCACGCCGGGGTGCTGAAGGCTGCCGGTCCGAAGCACATCGTTTGCTCGTATGATCCGCGCAGGGGACACGGCGAAAAGGATCTCGAGCGAATGGCGCGCGCTGCCCAGGCGCTCGGCGCGGAGGCGTGGCTCGAGTTCGTGATCCCGACCGCCGACCGCTTTGAGGAGGACATTGACCAGGTGGGTCGGGCGGCGGCCGAGCTTGGCTCGCCGTTCACCACCGTCATGGTATCGCCCGCTCCCGACCTCAAATCCACGCTGCCGGGCAGCCCCTGGCCGCCGAGCGCGCCGCTCGATGCCTCCTATCGTACTGCGCGCAAAGCGTTCCCGAAAGCGCGGCTCGGCGGCGGTATGTTCAGCTTTTTCACCGAACTGAATCGAAAACGGCCGCCGGTGGCGCTTCTCGATTTCGTGACGTTCTCGACGACGCCGCTCGTCCACGCCGGCGACGACCGGTCGGCCATGGAAAGCCTGGAATCGCTGCCGCACGTCATCGAAAGCGTTCAGGCCTTCATCAACGGCAAACCGTACCACGTCGGTCCGAGTGCCATCGGCATGCGCATGAACCCTTACGGGGACGCGCCGATGCCGAATCCGCTCAACATCCGCCAGGCGATGAACCGCATGGATCCCCGCCAGCGCGGGATGTTCGGTGCGGCCTGGTACCTTGGGTACGTGGCCCACTTTGCCCGCGGGCGCGCCTCGGCGATTACCCTCGGAGCCGGCGTCGGAGAGTTTGGATTTCTTTATACGAAGCGGGATTATCCTCAACCCTGGTTTGATGAAAACGGCGGCTTCTTCTACCCGGCTTTCCACGTGTTCAAAGGGCTTGCCGCCTTGTCCGGCCGCCGCATGATCGAAACGCGCGTGTCGCCGCTGCGCGAGGTCCAGGCCCTCGCCGCCACCCGCAACGGCGACCTCGAGGTCTGGATCGCCAATCTGACCGGCGAGGAAAAGTCGATCGAGTTTGACCGGCCTCTCGCCGGCACCGCCGCAATCCTGGAGGCGGCCGGCTTCGAGACCGCCGCTAAGGAGCGCGAGGCGTTTCGTTTGCTCGAACGGCCTTTCACGGATCGTAAAGTCATTTTGGGGCCGTACGCCATCGCCCGGATCTGCGCCAAACGATGAACCTGCCGTTCGTCGTTGCTATTCCAAACAGACCAGGAGGTAAGCGTGCTGATTGCGCCAGACGAGCGGCACCACATAGTTGCGCGCGTTATCCGGAAACGGAAAATCGAAGTTCTGGCCGGTTACCACCACGGGTACGGTGATCAGGAAATTCTTGCCGAACTCCTCGCGCGCGTTGCCGCTGAGGGTGTTGGCGATCTCGCCCGCGAGATCGCGGATGGCGTTCTCATCCTTAGGCTCGTCGTGGAGCTCTGCCAGAATCTGCCGGAGAAGATCGCTGTTGGTCGTAAAGCAGACCACACCTCTGGCTCGACCGGAGATCGAAATGATGCCGGTGTATTCCAGAAAGGGTTCCACGCGGTTTTTGACGAACGGCGGCTCGATCACGAGCGGCGACGACGGATCAATGGAGTGGAAGTATCGGCGAGCACAGGTGATAAAAACCTGAATGTCTTCGTCTTTCATGGCGGTTAATCCGAAAGCAGGAGCTGGAACGCTTCCCGCAACTCATCCGCGTTGATCGGCTTGCAGAGAAAGCCGCTGGCGCCCCGTTTGATGGCGTCGATGGCCGTGGCGCGATCCCGCAACGCCGAGATGATCAACACACGGGCGGCGGGATTGATCTGCAAGATCTTGTCGAGGCAGGTCAAGCCGTCCATTTTGGGCATCGTGATGTCCAGGGTGATCACGTCATGGCGCTTCAGGGAGTAAAGCCGCACCGCTTCCTCCCCGTTTTCGGCCTGGTCGACTTCAGTGATCTCACCCGAGCTGAGGTCGCGTTCGATCGCGCGTCGCACCACGCTTGAATCGTCTACGATAAGCAATTTCATTAGACCGGCAGTTCCACCATAAAACGCGTGTATTGCCCTGGTTTGGTCTCTACATCAATGCTGCCACCCAGCCAGTTAAGCAAGTCTTTAACGGCGTCCAACCCCACTCCCCTTCCGCCATCGGGCGAAGGCTCAGGCAGCGTGGTAAAACCGGAAGCGCATAAAATGTTAATGGCCTGTTCTCGATTCAAGACGTCTGGAGCATCCGGCGGTAGGATCTTGAGCTCAACGGCTCGTTGCCGCAGCGACGGGAAGTTAAGCCCGGATCCGTCATCTCGAACAGAGAATAGCAACGTCTTCAGATTTTTGCGACATGCCGTTACTATGATCGAACCGACGGGCGGCTTGTCGCGGGCGACGCGTTCGGCGGGCGATTCGATGCCGTGGATGATCGCGTTGCGAACCAGTTGCGCCAGCACGCTCTGAACCGGCCGGCGCAGCCGGTCCGGCAAGGTCAGCAAGGCAGGCTCAACATCAAGCTTCAAAGAAACCAGTTTGCCGTTCCGGCCGGCAACGTCAACGGCCAAGTTAGCCAGCGCGCCGAAATCGCCGTCCTTGCCCGACCCGTGATTGCGACCGAAGACGCCCTGCATGCTGACGAGCCGCTCAATCAAATCACGGGTCATCTTTACCTGATCAAGTAAGGAAGCTAACCCGGTGGTAATCGGGACAAAATGCTCCCCGACCAGCTGAGGATTTTGTCTCGCGGTACTGATTTTGTTTTCGAGCTGGTGCGCAAGCGTTTCAAAATAGGAAAGCCGCAGCATGGCGGCGTTTCCTTTGATCACGTGGACGGACCGTCCGATCCGCTGCAGGAGCCGCCCGTAACGCTGTTCCCGCTCAGCCAGGGATTCGGCGGACGGCCGCGCGTGCTGCTCGGCTTCCAGGTTTTGCAATACCTCCCTGATCTCGCGATCCGTGTGTTCGAGGAAATCGGACAGAATGGCCGGATCCACATGCAGGATGCCGAAGAGCATCTCAACTTCCAGCCGCGCGTTCACCTGATTCTCGCGGATTTGACGGCCCAGCGAAATCCGCGAGGTCGCGTCGACCACGGTTACCATGATCTGGCTGATCTGTCCGGCTTCCATAACCCGGTTAAAGCAGAACTCGAGGAATTTGGTCCGGGGTCGCCCGCCTTGGTCGCAAAAATGAAACTCAACTTCATTCAACGGGTTAGTCTGCCGGATCAGTTTCTCTTTCACACGCGGGCTTAACAATAACTCAAGGTAGTTTTCGGCTGCGGCCAGTTCGTCGGCTGACAGAACCGCCCATGACGATTGTCCGGGAACGGCTCGGATCAGGTCCAGAAAGTTAAGCCCGGCAATCTTATGCTGAAAGATTTCTTCCGTGGCCTGAGAATAGCCCGGCTGGATGTTGAGTTTTCGATCCAGCAGGAAGAGTCCCTCGTTGACCGTCTCGAAGATTTTCCGCATCTGGCGTCCGTGATCTTCGATCTGGTCAACCATGTGGTTGAAACGCTCCGCCAGAAACCCGATCTCGTCCGTGCTGGTGATCGGGGTGCGGGCAGAAAGGTCACCGGCGCCGATCTTCTCGGCCGTCGCCACCAGTTGCGCGATCGGGTGCGCCAAGATCCGCGCAAAAAGGAAGGTGCCGCCGATCGCCAGGACGAGAATGACGGCGCCGCCGGAGGCGATCAGCCGGGTCAGGCGGGCGGCAGGCGCAAAAGCTTCGCTGGTATCGATGCGGATCACCAGCCCCCAGTTGAGATCCAGGATCGGTAAGGGCGCATACACCCCGAGGGATTCATGGCCCAGTTCGTCGTAAAAGGTAACCTCACCCTCGTTGTCCAGGTTATTGCCGGAAAAAATCTTTCCGACGGCGGCGTTGGCGAGCGGAGCCGTCAGGATCGAAGTTCGATCGCTCTTCACACCGTCAGGCGTGTAAGTCTCGGCCCGGTACCGGGCCGGCAGGCGCTCGGCAAAACGTGACTCGGTGCGCAACCGCCGATCTGCCCCGACGATGTAAGCTTCACCGGAACGCCCCAGCCCGACCTGCTGCCAATGACGGTCGAACGCCACCAGGTCGGTAAATGGGACGCTGGACACTTCATGCACCAGTACGCCCATCCGGCTGCCTAAACGGTTGGTAACCGGGGCACCGAAAAACATCATCGCCGCGTTGTAGGCGGCGGGGTATTTCGCCAGATCGCTCACCATCACGTGATTGGTGGCGCCGCGATTCGCTTCCGTAAAGGGCACGTACCACGCGCCGAGAAAGACGTTCTTGAGGCTGGCCTGATTCTGCCAGCCCCTGAACACGTTGGTGCCGAAGTCCCAACTCTTTTTGAATGAGTAAACAACGTTGCCGAGATCGTCCACCAGCAGCAGGTCGTCGTACCGGTTGCGCTGGACGACCGACTGAAACGACTCGTGGTACCGGTCCATGGCGCGGGCAAACATGGTCTTGGCAAAGGCCGCACGGAAAGCCGGCGCCAGCGCGTCGTTGGCCGCGATCTCGTCGGAAGTGTTGTTGAGGTACTTGCGGTCGATCGAGGCAGGGTTTTTTAAGAAATAAACGTACTGCAGCACCAAACCTTCCCGGCTCAGATCCGCGAGGGCCTCATAATCCGGCGTTTCCCGGCCGGGCGAGCGCAGAGCCGGAAAGAGGCGATCCCGGTAAGCCTGGTTCAGTTCGGCTTTGATCCGATCAATAAACGCCTGGTTAACCTGGAAACCGCCTGCCGCCAGGTCGTCCAGCAAATGTTCGTAGCCGGCCGCAAGCTCAGAAATGGCATACCGGCAGGTTTGCATTTCGGCTTGCGTCGCGATGCTGCGCCGGGCGGTGTCGATGGCAGTGTTAATCGCCTCGGCCAGCGACCGCCGCAGCGAGCGGAAGCCCTCCAGGCGCGCGGTTCGCAGCGACACGGCCGATAAAAAAAACGCCGTCGTGGTAAGTGCGACCAGGATGACGCTGCAGATCGCTGCGGTAAAAAACAACAGCTTAAAGCGGATCGTTAACCCGCGAGAGGGTAAATTCGCGAAGGTTAACTGTTCGCCCCTGGGTCTTGCTCCGGCCATCGGCGTATTAATCGGTTTATCGGACAGGCAGGCCGATCTGTTGAGTCGGAACCAGTCTGCCGTGAGAAATTTGCGTGAGAAAAACCGCGTGATTCCTCTGCTGGAGGTTCCCGTCGAAGGCAAACGTCAATGGACCGCAGGTGAAGGTGCCGTTGGCCAGCGCGTCGATCAAACCCTGCTCGGTAAGGGCCGGACCCGCCTTTTGCAGGGCCGTGACGAAAACCCGCGCACCCACGTAACCTTCCAAACTTGCGTGGTTAAAGTCCTGGTATCCCCTGGCGGTCATGTCCGCTTGATACTCCCGGACCAGGTCTGAACTCGAGTCCAGGGGAAAGGGTACGACTTGAGATCCGATCACGCCTTCGGCCTGCGGACCCAGCAGGCGCTGCACGTGTTCCAGGTCGACGTTTGACGTACAGCACAAAATCAGGGGCCAGCCACCCCGCCTCCGGGCGTACTGGATGAATTGCGCGCAGGGCGCGCCGGCGCCAAACAGGATGACGGCTTCCGGGTTTCCGTCGATGACCCGCTCGAACGCTTCTTGAACTTCCATCGTGTTCCGAACGTAATCGCCTTCAGACACAATCCGCAATGAATGCTCGGCTAGAGCGATCTGCAACGCTTCACGGGCCGAGTCACCGTCACCGTCGTGGCGACACACCAGGGCGATCCGGCCGACGTGGACGTCCTCGACCAGATGGCGTACCAGCAACCGGCTCTCGTCCAGGTAAGAGGCCCTCAGGCTAAAAACGTACCGCAACAGCGGCTGGCGTACCCCCAGGCCGCCCGATACCGGAGCAAAGAACACCAGCCGTGCACCGTTAACCATCGCAAGGACTGGTTCAGACACCGAAGCACCCGCGCAGCCGGCCAACGCAAATACCTTGTCGCGATTAATGAGTCCCTCCGTATTCGCGACCGCATTCAGCGCCTGGTAATCGTCATCGTAATCGATCAGGCGGAGCATCCGGCCGTAAACACCCCCCTGGCGGTTTACCCTTCCAAAGAATGCCAGGTACCCTTCTTTGACCGAAACGGCCAGCGCGCCGATGGCACCGGATTGCGTGCTTGATAACCCGACACGCACCTCGCTTGCATTGACGGCATGTTCCGTAGAAAGGAATTGCCCCAGACTTCGCGAGGATACAAAGAGGCTGAGCAGCAGCCCGCAAAGCCGAACTCTGGCGTAAGCAGATTCAGAACGGTAAACAAAATTAGGCAATCCGATTCCTGCGTTATTGCCCTTGGTGGCGGATTTTGTCAAAGCGAACCGCAGCGCGGCGCAGTACCTGCTCCCCGTGGCGGATGTTCCCCCGATTTCGACCGTCCGATCAGAAAGGCCGGCCGCGATCTGACCCACGACGGCCGCACCGGCCCTGCTGCTGGCCGTGAGCGTGACCCATTTTCTGGCGTGCGTTTTCGGCGTGAACCGGGTTCGCCAGAAAATCCACTTGGCGAAAATCGAACTTAAGCTACTCTAGCCCTCTGCCGGAATGGTGGTCG
>JAFAUY010000152.1 GCA_019243005.1 Verrucomicrobiota bacterium
CAACTCTGCCGTCAAGGACCATGGTACGTGGGTGAGGTCCTGGTGTCAGGTTCCCCGGACAACGTTTTCACCCTGCAACATCAGGCCGACGCACGCGGCGGGCTTGGCGTGGACGCCGTACCGCACCGCTTCGCTGCTGCCGAAGAAGTTCGCGACTGGGTCCGTTACGATGCCGCCGGGAACTATCGCCCCCTGAAGGGCGCTCCCACCCTGAGGCGTGGATGGTCCTTCCAAACCCGTTCGAGCCAGGATCTCCGCCGGGCCCTGGATTTCATTTACCCCGGCGCGTTGGCCAACTGGCTGGCAGAGCGCTCCGGCAAGCTGCGGGTGACAAATCTGAGGCAAACGTTGGAACGCCAGACCGGCATGTACCGGGTTACCCGAAAGATCACCGATGAGGCAGCCGACCGGATGATCGGCGGATTTTGCCGGTCGGATACCGGGTGCCTCCGGACGATCCTGTGGCGCATCGACGCGGCGCGGCCGGTTACGACGCTCCCGGCCCAAAAATTCGACCCCGACAGCGATCAACTCGGGCGGGCGGGTGCGTGCGTGCCGTTCCTTTGTGCCGAACCCTGCAATCTGCTGGTGGCTGAAGCCCGTGCGGTCGTAAAGGGACTCCGGAAATGAGCGTGTATCGTTGCCGTTTACTGATCACCATGGGCGGCGAACCGATCCGCAACGCGGCTTTCGTGGTCGAACAGAATCGTTTTACGCAGGTGGGCCCGGCGTCCGCCGTCCTGGCCGGCAATCACGGTCCCGTGATTGATCTTGGTGAAATGGCGGTGATGCCGGGCCTCATCAACGCGCACTGCCACCTCGATTATACCCTGATGCGAGGCGCAATCCTGCCTTCCCGCAGCTTCTCGCATTGGGTCGGACGCATTAACGCCCTCAAACGGGTTTTTTCCGATGATGAGTACCTTCACGCCACGAAGCTCGGCCTGGCCGAATTACGACGGAACGGCACGACGACGATCCTCGACATCGCCGCGATCCCGCAGATCCTGCCGCGTCTCGCGCCGTCTTCGGTTCGCCTGTACACCTTTCTTGAGTTGATCGACGTGCGTCCGCGCCCTTGGGAGGACCGGTACGCGTTTGGTTCATGGTGCGTTTTCGAACCGGTGACAAACCGGCTGGGCGGTTTCGGCTTGAGCCCGCACTCACCCTACACCGCGTCCGCACCGTTGTATAAGCTGGCGCGCGAATGCGGCCAACGGTTCGGTCTGCCCGTCACGACGCACGTGGCCGAGTCGGACGAAGAATTCAGCATGTTCTTCGAGCGGCGCGGGCCGTTGTTTGACCTGCTCAAAAAAATCGGGCGGCCGATGGACGACTGCGGCGGCATCACCCCGTTGAAACACCTGCTCCGCGAACCGTTGATCGGCCCGGAAACCATCCTCGTGCACGCGAATCGGCTGGACCACGAGGACCTGGAATGGCTGAGCCGTCCGGAGTGGGCGCAGCTGACGATCGTCCACTGCCCCAAGAGCCACCGCTTCCTGCATCACCCGCGGTTTCCCCTGGAAACGTTGTTGGAGCGCGGCATTAACCTTGCCCTCGGCACCGACAGCCTCGCCAGCAACGATTCGCTAAACCTTTTCGCCGAAATGCGAGCCGTGCGGCGCAACTACCCTTGGCTGCGCGCCGAAGATGCGTTGCGCATGGTCACCGTCAACCCCGCGCGCGCGCTCGGAGCCGGTCATGAACTCGGGCGAATCGCTCCCGGCCACCTGGCCGACGCCATCGGCCTGCCGTGCCCCGCGGAAATGCTGGATTCTCCCTACGACCTTGTTTTAGAAAATCGATCTTCAGTACCATGGATGCTCGTAGATGGTTGTACGTATTCGTCTTGACCTTCGCTTCGCTACTGCCGGCCCGCACCGGGGACGCCGTTGACTCGACCCTGGTCCTGGCCGCCAAGAGCGCCGCCCTGCTTGACGCTTATTCAGGCGAGTTTCTGTTCCTGAAGAACGAGAACGACAGACAGTACCCGGCAAGCTCGACCAAGATCCTGACCGCCCTGCTGGTGATCGAGGCGGGGGACCTCGACCGCATGGTTACCATAAACGTTGAGGACACCAAGGTCGAACCGAGCAACCTGGACCTGAAACCGGGTGAACAGTACACGCGGCGCCAGTTGCTTTACGGTCTGCTGCTGAAAAGCGCCAACGACGTCGCCATGGCCCTGGCCCGGGACAACGCCGGATCGGCGGAAGCCTTTGCCGAAAAAATGAACGAGCGCGCGGCCGAGCTCGGCGCCATCTCGAGCCATTTTGTCAATCCACACGGGTTGCATGACCCCGATCATTACACGACGGCGCATGACCTCGCCCTCATCGCCCGTGCCGCGATGGAGCAACCCTTGTTCCGCCAGATCGTCTCAACCGTATACTATTCATGGCGCGCGCCGAACGGCCCGATCTCGCAGTTGCGCAACCACAATCGGCTGCTGCGGCATTTTGCCGGGTGCAATGGGTTGAAAACCGGTTACACGCGGGCTGCCCAGCAGGTTCTGGTCAGCTCGGCCCTGCGCGAATCGCGCGAGGTGATCTCAGTGGTGCTCCACACGGACAAGCCCGGCATCTGGGTCGACAGCAAGGCCCTGCTCACTTTCGGCCTGCTCAAGCTGGGGTGCTCACCCGAATCAGTCGTCGATACGACGGACCGTCCGGACGAATCGGCCGAGACCGAAGACACCTCGACTCGCTAAAAAGTGCCACGAACGGAAAAAGGCAAAAATTTTCACAGAACACGCCGACAACGCAGAAAAGAGGTCCATCCATAGATTTCGCCGATACCCGCTCCTGAGTTTGTGGCATTTTTCCGTTTGTGGCATTTGTGGCATTCTCTGCCGTGGCATTTCATCGTCTCTTGGAAACGCTTATCGAAAAAGCGATTCGTCACAGAATGTGCTTGGAAATATTCGAAATTTGTCGCAAATAGGCCAGAGATTTTCAATGAATATAAATTTCATATTGGTAAGATCACATGGCCCGGATCTTAATCGTCGATGATGAGCCTGCCATGGTCGAGGTGATTTCGAACCTCTGCCGTGAACGTGGACACCAGCCTTTTCCGTACAGCTCGTCCGAGGAAGCCCTGGAAGCACTTGCAAAAGTGAATCCTCAATTGGTCATCGTCGACGTCAAGATGGAAAAGGTTGGCGGCTTCGACATGTTGCGCGAGTGCCGCGAAAAGCACCCGCAGAGCGCGGTAGTGATGATCACCGCCTATGCCTCGGTTGAGACGGCCGTTGAGGCGATGAAAATGGGGGCCTACGACTATATCACCAAGCCCTTTAAGGTGGATGAACTGCAGCTTTGCATCCAGCGTGCGCTCGATTACCAAGCGGCGCTGCGCGAGAACACTTATCTGAAAAAGGAACTGCGTGACCGGTACAAGTTTGAGAACCTGATCGGCACCAGTGAGCGCATGCAGGAGATCTATAAGCTGATCGGGAAGATTGCCGATACCGACAGCACGGTCTTGATTCAGGGCGAAAGCGGTACCGGTAAAGAACTGGTGGCACGTGCGCTCCACTATAACAGTGCCCGGCAGCACCAGCCGTTTGTAACGGTCAATTGCAGCGCGCTGCCCGAAAATCTTCTCGAATCAGAGTTGTTCGGCCACAAAAAAGGCGCCTTTACGGGCGCCGTCGTGGACAAAATCGGCCTTTTCGAAGAGGCGCACAACGGCAGCCTGTTTTTGGATGAGATTAATTCCATGACACCGCAGCTGCAGACGAAGCTTCTGCGGGTGCTTCAGGAGCGGCAACTTCGCCGCGTGGGCGACACGCGCAACATCCCGACCAATGTGCGGGTGATCGCGGCTTCCAACGAGCCGCTTAAATCGCAGATCAAGCTGGGCGGTTTTCGCGAAGACCTGTATTACCGGCTGGCGGTCATCCCGATCGAGATCCCACCCCTGCGGGAACGGCTCGAGGACGTGCCTTTGCTGGTAAACCATTTCCTCCAAAAATACGCTGCCCACAGCGGTACGGAGGTTAAAAAGATCGATGGCAAGGCGATGGAGCGGCTCGGGCGCTACACCTGGCCGGGGAACGTGCGCGAACTGGAAAACGCGATCGAACGAGCGTGCGCCCTTTGCGAAAATGACACGATCAGAACGGGCGACCTGCCGCCGCACGTCCTGCAAGATTCCGAAGTCCTTGAGGCTCAACCCGAGGCCGAGTGGCAGGTTGGACAACGTCTGGACGAGTTCGTCCGGAACCAGGAACGTAAATACATTGAGATGACGTTGCGTTTCAACCAGGGTTCCCGCGAGAAGACGGCAAGTATGCTGGGCATCAGCATCGCAACCCTCTATCGCAAGCTCGATCTGAAGCATCACCGGATATGACCGTAACGGGTAACGGGTCCGGGAAGGGCTGCCGTCTCGCACCCTCGGCTCGTTACGCGCTACCCGTTAGCGGTAACTTCCTCGCGCCTGCTCCTTGCAGTCCTTGGGGGTATTCTCTACTGTACCGATTGTTCTAGATCGTTGGTTTAGCTTCCGCTTATGGCCGGTCCCAGCATGCAACAGTTTCAGCACCTCGGCTTGCAGCAGGTGCTTGCGCCGCAGTTGCAGCAGAGCCTCCACATCCTGCAGGCTCCGACGCTTGAACTGCGGAACATCGTGCAACAGGAACTGCAGACCAACCCGGTGATTGAAGAGGACGTCACCGAGGACAGGGACGAGGAGCGGAGCAGCGACGACGCGGATTTCGAGCAGGAATTCGAGCGCCTGGCGCGGCTGGACGAGGAATGGCGGGATTACATGGCCCAGAACGTCAGTTACTCGACCCGCGGCCAGGAGGACGAGGAGCGGCGGCAGTTCTTTTTTGATTCGATTGCGACCCAGGAAACTTTGCAGCAGCACCTGCTGGAGCAGTTGAATACGGCGGACGTCGACCTGCCGGAACGGGAAGCCGCCGAACTGATCATCGGTAATATCGACGACGTCGGTTTTCTGCCGGTGTCCGTGGAGGAAATTGCGAGCACTTCCGGCCGGAGCCTTCAGGAGTTGCAGACGGCCTTGAAACTGGTGCAAACGTTCCACCCGGTGGGGGTGGGTGCGCGCGATTTGCGCGATTGTCTCCTGATTCAACTCCGTCGATTGGGCAAAGAAAACAGCCTCGAGTACGCCATCGTCGACCAGCACCTGGACGATCTCGGCAAGAGGCGCTTTCCGGAGATTGCCCGCAAGCTCGGCGTCAGTGTGAACGACGTGCAGGCGGCGGCCCAGTTCATCTCGACGCTCGATCCCAAGCCCGGCCAGATCTTCTCGCCGGACCCGAACAACTACGTGCTGCCTGACGTCTCGGTGGAGCAGGTCGGCGACGAGTTCGTCGCCGCGCTCACCGGCGACCAGATCCCGCATTTGCGGATCAGTAAAACCTATAAAGACCTGATGACCCAGGGGAATAACGGGTCGGAAGTGCGAGACTACATTCGCGATAAGATTCGCAGCGGCAAATTCCTTATCAAAAGCATCCACCAGCGGCAACAGACGATCCTGAACATCGCCAATGAAATTGTCCGGCGGCAACACGATTTTTTTAAGTACGGCACCGCCTACCTCAAACCGATGACCATGGTGCAGATCGCCGAAGCGGTCGGGGTGCACGAGACCACCGTCAGCCGGGCCATTTCCGGCAAGTACATGGCGACGCCGCAAGGGGTTTTTGAAATGAAGTATTTCTTCACGCCGGGCTACCAGACGGCGGAAGGCGAGTCGCTGAGCAACACGAGCGTTAAAGAGGCGATCAACGACCTGGTTCGTAATGAAGATTCGCGCAACCCGCTAAGCGACCGCGAAATCGTGAACATTTTATCCGAACGCGGAATTCCGATTGCGCGTAGAACCGTGGCGAAGTACCGGTCGGAACTGAACATTCTACCGAGTAACCTTCGAAAACAGTTCTGAAGTGGTGCGTTTTTTTCTGGCCCTGGTTTCGGCCGCACTTATTACCGTCGTGTCCGGTGCACAGCCGGAGTTTGACCCCGCAAAAGACATTCTCGCGTTCTCAAATGAGACTTACTACGAGTACCATACGGAGCCGGACGGCCGGGTAACGTTTCACCGGCGGAGCCTCAAGGAAGAGGATTTATATTCCCGCCACTGCTTCGTGATGGCGCGAGCCGTGGCCCAGTTTTACCAGTTTGCAACGTTCCGCCCGGATCTGCCGAAAGCCACAGACGCGCAGTACGGCGACCTGATCCGGCGCATCAGCCGCATTCCGGTCTGGAGCCGCGGGCCGGCGCAAAAAGTCATCATCCCGGGATACGCAGACCTGGAGTCATTCTCGGCGGGCCACGTGCTCCTGTTTCAAAATAACCTTGGCCGATGGTGGCCGTCCTTTTGGCGGCTGGGCAACTGGCGTATGGTCCTGCCCGTGCCGCGCACCGGCCAGGAGCGGACGGCGGCCTGGCTGCGCCGCCGCCTGGATTCCGGCCATATTCAGGCGGTTTACCTGACGCGGTTTCGGCCCCTGAACCATTGCCTGATCATTTACCGTTACACGGTCCGGCCGGATGGGGACGTCGATTTTTCGGCGTATGATTGTAACCAGCCCAAAGCACGCCCGGTACTCCAATACCGGGCCGCAACCCGGAGTTTTTACTGGCCGCGGAACTGGTACTGGTCCGGCGGGCTCGTTACGACCCTCAAGCTGTACGTGTCGCCGTTGCGGTGAGCGCGGCGGCGCATAACGAACGCAAACTTCTGCGCCATCCCTTGTCTTGAACAGGAGATAAAACCTTGCTTTAGTCCGGACCACCTGCATGGAATTAAAAGGGTTGTCGCGCTTTTAACCGTAAATGCAGCACCCCGGCCGTTCGGACCCATGCCACTGTTTAATTGGATAAAACGAAAGGCGCCCGCCTCACCGGGGCCTGCCAGCAACTCTGGCGCAGCAGCGAACGCGCCGGAGGCAGGATTGCTGCCGGAAGCGCCGTCCCGGAGCGAGGAGCCACCTGCGCAGGAGAAAACCGCTGAGACGACCATCCCGGTTTCCGCCCCCGAGGTTCCCGCGCAGGAACCCGTTGAGCCGGGCACCGCCTCGGCCCCGCCGGCTGATACCCGAACCGGTGGCGACCCGAGCGGGCCGGTTTCATCCCTTCTTGATGCGCCCGGCGCGATCGTGGCCGAGAGCCTTTCCTCTGCAGCGGGGATGGAGCCGGACACACCCGGCAGCCGGCACCCAGCACCCGAGGCGCCACCTTCGCCTCCTGCAGCCCCCGCCGCAGCGACAGGTCCGGACGCCTCCGGAGCGGAGCACGAGAGCGGTTTGTTTTCTTGGCCGGTCCCCGCGCCCGCAGCGCCGGCACCGGGGCATTCCACCCGGACGCCGCCGGTTGCGGCCACCGTACGGGCCACGGGTGAGGATGGACGAATTCGCTGGCGTGGGAGCCAACCGCCGGTTCACCCGGGCGAGCTTGGCGCCGGGCTTTCGCCGGCGGCGATCGTCCCGCCGGCGCCGGCGACCCCAAGCCACATGGACCCGGTGGCACCTCCGATCTCCGCGCCGGCCGTGGAAGACCCGGATAAGTTGCCGGCCGCTCCTCCTGCGGAGCCAACGCCCGTAGTTTCCGAAACCATCAGCCTGCGGCTCGAACCGATTCTGAAACAGTTGCCCCTCGAGCTCGAGACGCCTGAAATCCGCGCATTGCGTGGTCGCGACACACGGGTCGAGTTGCCGACCCAACCCATCCGCGAGCAACTTGCCGATGGGAGAGTCTCCATCTCTGCCGGTACGTTCGCGAAGGGGCTGCCTGAAACCGAGCGCTCCGTTTTTGAAACGCTCGCTCCGGACGTCCTGATTCCTATCCCGCTCCAGGAAATCTTTACCAAGCTGCCGGTCAGTACTTTGAAACCAAGGAGCGACCAGGTAGAGGAGCACCTGGAGGAACTCATCCCTACCCCGTTCAGCATTCAGGCTCGGGAGGACGCAATGCGTTTCGAGCGGCAACGGACCCGAGCGCCGGCGGCCCCGGCCCCTCGTTCCGAAGCCGTCACGCCTTACCGGGCCGGCATGGCGCCGCAAAGCGCACCCGGCGGTCCGCCGGCGTCCACCGCCGGTCAAGCTCTGGCGCCGATTCCGCCGCAGGCAGTGCAGAATTTCGCCAAAGCGCTTACCCAAGCCATCCGTCAGGCGCCGGAAACGCTGCAGGCGATCTTTTTGCGCGAGGACGTCGTGGATTTGACCAGCGCGCTGCAGGCCGTCATCCATTTGCCGGGCGTACAAGGAGCGGTTTTGAACAGCCCTGAAGGCGAACCGCTGGCCGGTTACCTTGGCCATCTGCCCGGCTCAGCGCCCGTCATCCAGGTCATCTCGGAATTGCTGAACACCATTTCGCAGCGCCTGGCCGGTTCGGAGCCGGAGCGTCTGGAGAGCGTTTCGTTTCACCTGGGCAACCAGCAGGTCACGGGGTTTGTTGACGGAGTGCTGTACCTCATCGTCGTCCATACCGCCCGGCCGTTCCGGCCCGGTGTGCGGGAAAAAATTCATGCTTTCATGCAGGAACTGGTACGTCTGAGTGCGCCCCTTGCGCATTGACCCGAGCCATGCCGATCATCAACTACGCAAGCAAGGAAATTCAGTTTAAAGTCGTCTATTACGGCCCGGCCCTGTGCGGGAAAACGACCAACCTCGCCTACATCCATTCCCGCATCCCGGAAGCGCATCGAGGCGACTTGGTCTCGCTCGCGACGGCAGCGGACCGGACGCTGTTTTTTGATTTCCTGCCGCTTAATGCCGTCATCCTGCAAGGATTCAAAACGAAATTTCAGCTCTACACGGTACCCGGCCAGGTGATGTACAACACCACCCGGCAACTGGTGCTTCGAAGCGTCGACGGCGTCGTTTTTGTGGCCGATTCCCAGTGGGAAAAGATCGCGGATAACGTCGACACGTTCCGAAACCTCGAAGAAAATCTGCTTAAGCAGAACCTGCTCCTGGATGACCTTCCGTACGTGCTGCAGTTCAATAAACGGGATCTGGAGAACGCCGCCCCGGCCGGTTATCTCGAATACCTGTTAAACAACCGGAAACGTCGGGTGCCGAGCTTTGAAGCGGTGGCCAATTCGGGCCATAACGTTTTTGCCGCATTAGATGCGGTGACGCAGTTGCTGTTGCACCGTTTCAACAAGGAGCACCAACTCCTGCAGCCGAAAACCAAATTAGGCGGCCACGGCGAGGTGGCGGGCACGACGTAAGGGTCCACACGGCGACCACGGCGCATCCACAGATAAAGACGACCATCCGCCGCACACCCTTACGTGCTGCCACCACGAAACACCCGCGGGGGACGATCATCCGCCGCCGACCCTTGCATGCGGCCACCACGAAACACCCGCGGGGGGACGATCATCCGCCGCCGACCCTGGCCTGCTGCCATCACCGAAGACCTGCAGGGGCGGCGGATCCGCAGAGAACGCAGAAAAGAGAAAACGTCCACAGATTACGCAGATTACACCGATTAAGGGCAGACCGGCGCGAAGAGGAACTCCGAGCTTGACATTAGCCGCCTGCCCCCGCCGTCGTACCCGTTACGCGTTACCCGTTACCCGCCGCTCGAAGTTCTGGACAGCCGGCAAACCGGCACTTATAAGTGCGCATGCTTGACTACATGCAAAAGGGCGGGCCGCTCATGTGGCTCATCCTGCTGTGTAGCGTTGTGTCTGTTGCCGTCGTCGCCGAGCGACTTCTTTATTACCGCCGCGCTTCCATCGACGTGGGCGAGTTTCTGCAGGGGCTGTCGAACCTGTTGCGCAACCGCCGCTACGCCGAAGCACGCGTGGAATGTCAGACCGCCGCGGTTCCGGTAACCCGGGTGATTCACGCGGCAATTTCGCGCCACCACCTGAGCCGGTCGGAACTGCGAGAGATCGTCCAGGAGGCCGGCCAGCTTGAGGTGCCGAAACTGGAACGCAACCTCGGGATGCTGGTGGCGATCGGTTACGTGGCGCCGCTGCTCGGCCTTTTGGGCACGGTGACCGGATTGATCCAGGCTTTTGTGCAACTCTCCACTAACAACGGTTACGCCACCCTCGCCGAAGTTTCCGGCGGTATTTATCAGAGCCTGCTCACGACGGCTGGCGGTTTGGTGGTGGCGATCCCGACCATTCTCGCCTATTGCCACCTCTCCGCCCGGCTTAACGCGTTGTTGCACGAGATTGAGCGCGCCGGCATCGAGGTGGTGAATCTGTTGAGCGAAGTGCAAAGCAGCCCAGAAATTATTGAGTTTGGCCACGCCGCGCCGCCGGCGGCCCGAGAACGGCGATGAAATTGTCCCGCTCCGTCCGGCTAAACCCGTACCTGGTGTTTCTGGTTCCGCTGGTGGACGTCATTTTCCTGCTCGCGCTGCTCTTCCTGGTCAGCACGACGTTTTTGCTGCATTCCGGCGTGAGCGTCCGGCTGCCGTACTCGAATTTCACCCTCGGACCGCAGAAAAATCCGCTGATTCTGACGGTGACGGCCGGGCCCTTTCCCACGATTTTTTATCAGGATCAGCCGGTGGCTCTGGCGGAGTTGGCCAAACGGTTGCCGCAGGAGAGCGGGCAGGAGTTGGAAGTGGTGATCCGGGCCGATCGCGACACGCCGCACGGGCTCGTGGTTCAGGTGATGAACGTCTGCCTTGAGCGTGGGTTCAACGTGATGCTGGCGACCTCGTCGAAGCAGGAAGAATGAAACCGGATGCAGTTGGCCCGGCCTGGGTGTTCGACTGGGAGCGGCCCGCCTGGGATGTGCGCCTGCCGCTATTCATCCTGGTCTCGCTCCTCGGACACCTCCTTTGTTTCTATATTTTTCAGGTCGTCTATCCGTCAAGCGCCTCCTTGCCGCCGGCAACGGCCAGCGTGGCCGTCCTGAACCCCGAGAATGACCGGGACCGCTCTCTCCTTGACTGGGCTGAGCTGAAGGACCCCGCCGCCCTCGCCGGGCCCGGTTTCCGGGCTGAACGGGTAACGAAGCTGGTGCCGCGCTACCAACCGAGCTTTGCCGATCCATCACCCGCGTTGGTCGCCGTGACGCCGGAACCGGCCCAGCCGTTGCCGCCCGTTTTCGGCGTGGACGGCGTGCTGTCCAGCAACGCAGCCCCGCCGGTACCTTCGGCGCCCGTGATTTTCAGGTCGCACCTGGAACTGGCCGAACCGCTTCAGGACCGCTTGGCGGGGCCCGCGCCGGCCCTGCCGCGCGTTCAGGCCAGCGGCGAGACGACCATTCTGCTGCTGGGCGTCGACCCGAATGGCGCGGTCAGTGACTGTTTACCCTGGCAAGCAAGCGGCAAGCCGGAGCTTGATGAGGCGGCGGAACACTTTGCGCGTGACCTGCGCTTCAAGGCTGCACCCGGCTATAGCTGGGGTAAACTCCGCTTTAGCTGGGGTTACGACGAGCCGTAGCCGATCCGGACCGCCCGCACCCTCCGCCGCTGCTTGCCGCAGAGGCGGATTTGCATCATACTGCGGCTTTACGCAGCCGTTGCCCTTGTTATGATCCGCGTCGAGCTTTCGATGCTCGTATTCATCTACCTTTTCGTGTTCCTTGCAGCCCTGTTTTCCATCTGGATCGCTTATGAATGGGGGCGAATCCGGCGCGAAAAAGAGACCTTGCGCTACCGGGTGCGGTGCACGATCTGTGCCACTATTTTCGATGATAAGAGTAACGCTACCCTTCCCCGGTGCCCCCGCTGCGGAAGCTTGAACGAACGACTTAAGATCGGAGGTTTATAATCAATGGGAATGTTCATCGGCCGGAACCGGAAAGCGCGGGTGACGTACGGTTTCGACGAGATCGCGTTGGTGCCCGGGAACGTCACGATTAACCC
>JAFAUY010000154.1 GCA_019243005.1 Verrucomicrobiota bacterium
TAATTGGGGGTGGGGCCTGCTGGGCTGGCTGGTGGCGGTGATCCTCTTTTTTCCGATCTTCTGGATCACGATTACGTCATTCAAAACCGAGCAGGGGGCCTATTCGCCCGACCTGATCTTTAAGCCGACGCTGGAGAGCTTCCGCGACGTCTTTGCCCGCAGCAACTACCTGGCCTTCGCGCTCAACAGCATCTACATCTCGATCGGCTCGACGCTGGTCTGCTTTTTGTTGGCCATCCCGGCAGCCTACAAAATGTCGTTTTTCCCGACGGCCAAAACCCAGTCGACCTTGCTGTGGATGTTGTCGACCAAGATGATGCCGGCCGTGGGGGTGCTGGTGCCCATTTACCTGATCTTCAAGACCGTTGGCCTGCTGGACAGCGTGCCGGGGCTGATCATCATCTACACGTTGATGAACCTGCCGATCGCGGTCTGGATGAGCTACACCTACTTCTGCGAGATCCCGGCGGCGATCTTGGAGGCGGCGCGCATCGACGGGGCGAGCCTTATGGATGAGTTGTGGCACGTGCTGCGGCCGATGGCCTTGCCAGGGCTGTCGTCGACGGCGTTGCTGTTGATCATCTTGAGCTGGAACGAGGCGTTCTGGAGCATCAACCTGACCAGCGCCAAGGCGGCGCCCCTGACGGTGTTCATCGCGTCGTACTCGAGCCCCGAAGGGCTGTTTTGGGCCAAGCTGTCGGCGGCCTCGGTGCTGGCGGTGGCGCCGATCCTGGTGATGGGTTGGCTGACCCAGAAACAACTGGTCCGAGGGCTCACCTTCGGCGCCGTTAAATAAGCGGGGCAGGGCGGAACCCACCGGATTTCTTAAGGACAACGCGAGGCGAACGGCCTTTGCCCCGGAGGTGCAGCCGGAGAGTAGAGTAGCCCGGCAATTCAGGGCTCAGCATTCCCCACCTTTGGGTGGCGGGTGTCGATTTTTGTTCCTCCGGGGTGCCGACGGCTTAACTTGCGCGGAGCGCCTTCATATAAACCATAAATAAAAGAAAATATAGGCGCTAAAGGTTAAGTTGCCTACTTTAAAACAAGTAGAAATTCATTTCGCTCCTAAGCGCATTTTGGTTGGCCCTTGCAATGCAACCGCGGCAGGATCGTTCCGCTCGATGGCAGCCGATCATGCACCCCAATGAAAGCTTTTCTCACCACGCTGCTCGCGCTTGCCGCGCTGTTTGCGAACGCGGAAGCTCAGGCCCTTTCCGATGGGAATACCGCCGGTAGCAGCATCCTGACCTTACAGGCTCAGACCACCGACCTTAGCAGCGCGCAAGCCGTCACCTCCGAGCCCATTACCTTCGAGGGATGGTCGGATGGAACCGTCCTGACCACCCAGTACGCGAATGTGAATTTCAACGGCGCGGTCGTCCTCACGGCCGCATCAGCGGGGGGAACGCTGGATGACGCCAGTTACCCTCCCCACTCGGGCACCAACGTCATTTATGACCCGAACGCACCGCTGACCCTAACGTTCAGCTCTCCGGTCAGTTTCGTGAACGGGTATTTCACTTACGCCAACGGGTTAGTGATGACGGCGTACGGTTCGAATGGCCAGGTGGTGGGAACCGCCGAGGGAGCTAACCTTTACAACTGGGTGGACCCGAGCGACCCCAGCGCTAATCCGCCGCCAAATGAGCTCATCGGTATTTCGCTCAGTTCTGCCAGTATCAGCAGCGTGATCATCTCAAGTGTGGATAACACGCTCGGCTACGGCGCCTTCGTCGCCGACGACATTTCGTTCACCGGTTCGATCAACCTTAACCCGGTACCCGAACCGAGCAGCACGATCCTGCTGGGGGCTGCGTTCCTCGCTGGATCGTGCCGTTATGGTTTCCGGCGTATCCGCGCCGGTCGCCGCTCAAGGTCTTAGCTTGCCGTCGGCATCACGAACTCGGCACCGGTCACGGTCGATCCAGGCCAGCGGGCGGTAACGTTTTTCAAACGGGTGTAGAAGCGGACGCCCTCGGGCCCATGGACGTGGTGATCCCCGAACAAGGATCGCTTCCAGCCGCCGAAGGAGTGGAACGCCATCGGCACCGGGATCGGAACGTTGATCCCGACCATGCCGACGTTGACCTGCAGCATAAAGCGGCGGGCGGCCGCGCCGTCACGGGTAAAGAGAGCAACCCCGTTTCCGTAGGGATGGGCGTTCACCAGCCGTATCGCTTCGTCGAGGTTGGCCGCGCGCACGATCGATAAAACGGGTCCGAAGATTTCTTCCTGATAAACGCGCATGGCCGGGGTGACGTGGTCAAGGAGGGATCCGCCCAGAAAAAAGCCCTGGCCGGGCACCGCGGCACCACGACCGTCCACCACCAAGCGGGCTCCCTCGTTCACCCCCAGATCGAGGTAGGCCGCCACACGTTCCCGATGCGCTTCGGTCACCAACGGGCCCATTTCGGCGCCGGCTTGATCCCCGGGTCCGATGCGCAGGGCGGTAACGCGCGGCTTAAGGCGGCTTACAAGCTCATCGGCTACCTGCGCTCCAACCGGCACCGCGACGGAGACGGCCATGCAACGTTCCCCGGCAGAGCCGAAAGCTGAGCCAATCAGGGCGTCAGCGGTCTGGTCGAGGTCGGCATCCGGCAAGATAACCAGGTGGTTTTTGGCGCCACCCAGCGCCTGGACCCGTTTGCCGTAATAAGTGGCTTGCCGGTAGATGGATTCGGCGACCGGCGTCGAGCCCACGAAGCTTACGGCGGCTACCGTTGGGTGGGCAATCATCCGCCCGACCAGTTCCGCATCGCCGTGCAGGACCGTGAAGACGCCGGGCGGAATCCCGGCTTCGGCCAGCAACCGCGCCAGATGCAGGCTGGGACTCGGATCGCGCTCACTTGGTTTCAGGACGAAGCAGTTGCCGCAAGCGATCGCGATCGGGAACATCCACATCGGCACCATCACCGGAAAGTTAAAAGGGGTAATGCCCACCGCGACGCCCAGGGGCTGGCGGAACGAGAAGCTGTCGACGCTGGAACCTACCTGCGGGCTGTACTCGCCCTTGAGCAGTTGCGGGATGCCGCAGGCAAACTCGATCACCTCAAGGCCGCGGAGCACCTCGCCCGCGGCGTCGGGCACCGTCTTGCCATGTTCCTCAGAGATCAGCCGTGCAAGACAATCGTGGTCGCGTTCAACCAGCTGTTTGAAGCGGAAGAGCAGCCGGGCACGCTTTACGGGCGGCACGGCCGCCCAGGACTGGAACGCGTCCGCCGCCACGGCGAGCGCCCGCTCGAGGTCATCGTCGGAAGCGAACGTGACCCGCTTTGCGGGCGTGCCGGTTGCCGGATTAAAAACCGGCATCGAACGTTTGGAAGAGCCGATCAGGGTTTCGTTGTTGACCCACAACGGTATGGCAGGAAGCGAGCAAAAGCCGCGGTCTTGACTGGAGTTCATGGCGGGACCAGAGAAAATGGCACAAATGCCACGAATGGAAAAATGCCACGAATGACGGACTCTGATTTGTGGCCTTTTTCCACTTGGGGCACTTATAGGTTTGAATGAAATGCCACCAATGAGCGAGGGCAAAGCCAAAAAGATACGACGAATGGATGGCCCTCCGGTCGCGGGAAGGAAAGGGGTTTTACGGATTACGGATTCAGCAGGGGCCGTGAGGAGCACTCTCCATCTGTGGCCTTTTTTCGCTTGTGGCCTTTGTGGCATTCTCTGCTGCGCCACCATCGCGTTTGGCCAAGGCGCGGCGCCTGAGCCGGCAATTCCGTCCGGTTTGATCGGACCGCCCCGAGCGGTTCAGCCAACCCACGTGGTCCGGCCGTCTCCGGTCCCTCCACCTCCTCCCGGTCCGGCTCTGCCCATCTTGACGCGTTACAACGGCAGTTATTACGTGATTCCGGAACGCTCCGACAGCACGATTCTCGCCATCGACGCCGTCTTGAAGCGGGTAAACTTGTTCGCGCGCGGGACGGCGCGCAACCGCCTCAACTCGGTAAACCCGCCTTGCGTGTTGGTGACCATTCAAGTTATTGACGCTCGAACGGTCGCGCTCGGCACCGACCAATGGCCGACCTGGCGACAGCAGCTCGATGGAACGCCGATCCGATGGCGGCGCAACCACCGGGAAGAGTACAACGTCAGCTTGCGCCTATCACCTCAGGGGGTGCTGGAGCAACGCTTCGTGGGCGTCGGCGGGGAACGGATTAACCGTTACATTTTGAGTGATGGCGGCAAGACCCTGGAAATGGAGGTCCTCGTCGTCAGTCCGAAACTGCCGCGACCCATTCGGTACACGTTGAGGTTTGCCCGGATGTGACCATCGCTCCGCAGCCTGCCTCGGTTCGTGGCATTTGTGGCATTTTCCTGCTCGTGGCATTTATGGCGGTATGTGGTTGGCGGAAAATTTTCATCATTGCCCCAAATGCGGCAGCCCGGAACTCAAGGGCAAGCAGGGCAAAAGTTTTGAGTGCCCGGGTTGCGGGTTCCACTTTTATCTCAATCCGGCGGCAGCCGCGGCCGGTTTGATCCTCTCTGAACGGCGACCCGGCGAGGTGTTATTTATCAAGCGCGCCAAAGAACCGAAGAAAGGCAGGCTGGCCCTGGTGGGCGGATTTGTCGATCAAGGGGAAGCCTTGGAGGAGGCCTTGGCACGCGAAGTACGAGAGGAACTGGGCGTCGAGGTGAACGAAATGATTTACCACGCCTCTTTTTCCAACCAGTACGTTTTTCACGGGGTCAAGTATCCGGTTACCGACAGTTTTTTCCGTACCTACGTCCACCAGGTAAACTTTCAGGTGGACAAAGCCGAAGTGGGTGAGGTCGTCTGGCACGACGTCAGGACGCTGGACCTTGAAGAGCTTGCTTTTACATCCATGCAGCGGGCCGTCGCCAAATACCGCGACGGCTTGAAAACTTCGCCGTAGCCGGGTCCTTCTCCAGTTATACTGGATACGAATTACGCTGCGGTTTTGGCTTGTCTTAAACCGGAACG
>JAFAUY010000342.1 GCA_019243005.1 Verrucomicrobiota bacterium
GGCCGGCGCCGGGACATTTCCGGCCACCTCTTAGCGAAGCGCCGGGGCCGAGCCCGGCGTTGACCCGATGCGCTCTCTGGTCGTTGTTGGGTTAAGACCCGTGTATGCCCCGTGTATGCGGTTGGGAGCGGCTGGATGGAAACGGCAAATTCTTCGACGGCACAACAAGACGCCCGGGCTTCGGTTCAAAAAACCGGTGACCAGGTCGTCGTGACGGTCGAGGGGGATTGGAGCATCCGGCGCATCCCCACCCGGCAAATCGACGAGGTCATGTCGGAGTTGGAACGGCAGGGGCCGGCCGCCAGCCTGGCTTTCCGGACGCCGGGCTTGCGTAGGTGGGACAGCAGCCTCATTCTCCTGGTGTCGCGGGTCGAGGAATGGTGCCGCCGGCACCGGGTCCGTCTGGAGGAGGATTCATTGCCCGCCGGAGTTCGGGACCTGCTCGCGCTCGCCAACGAGGTTCCCGAAAAAAAGACCGGCCGCGGCCAGACTGAACGCAGGGACCTGCTGGCGTTCCTGGGCGAATGGGGGCTGGGTCTCGTCCGTGGGGGTGTGGCCACCCTCACCTTCATCGGTGAAATCGTTTTGAGCCTTGGACGCACCCTGAGACGGCAAGCGGCATTCGACCGGCGCCTGTTCTGGCTGACGATGCAGGAGTGCAGCATCCAAGCCTTGCCGATCGTCAGTTTGATCAGTTTTCTGACCGGGCTGATTCTCGCCTTTGTCGGTGCAATCCAGTTGCGGCAGTTCGGCGCGGGCATTTACGTGGCTAACCTGGTGAGCGTGGGCATGACGCAGGAAATGGGCGCCCTGATGACCGGAATCATCATGGCCGGACGGACCGGGGCGGCCTTCGCCGCGCAGATTGGCAGCATGAAGGTCTCGGAGGAGATCGACGCGCTGGTGACTCTCGCCATCTCGCCAATGGATTTTCTGGTGAGCCCGCGGGTGCTGGCGCTCTGCTTTATGATGCCGTTGCTGACGCTTTATTCCGACCTGATAGGGATGATAGGCGGCGCGCTGGTGGGGATGAGTTTTCTTAATATCACCTTGCAGCAATACTGGACTCAAACCCTCGGGGCGATCCACCTCACCGACATCATCATCGGCCTGGTAAAAAGCTCCGTGTTCGGAGTGATCGTGGCCATGGCGGGATGCCAGCGCGGGATCGAGTGCGGCCGGGACGCCGCGGCCGTCGGTAATGCCGCCACCTCGGCCGTGGTGTTGTCCATTACGTGGATCGTGGCCGGTGACGCGGTACTTGATGTCCTCCAACAAGCTTTGCACCTAAAATGACCCAACCCGTAGTCGAGTCACCGCAAGCCGCGCCATCCGATCGGCAAAAAGCCGCCGGGCCGGACGGGTTGCGTGGAGCCGGAGGTGATCAGGACCCTTGCGCGATCGAGGTCAGAGACCTCGAGATGCGATACGGTTCTTATGTCGTGATGCGCGGCATCAATTTTACGGTAAAAAGGGGTGAGGTCATGGTGATCATGGGCGGCAGCGGCTGCGGCAAAAGCACCCTGCTGAAATACATGATCGGGCTTAGACCGGTACAAAAGGGCGAGATTTTGTATGACGGCCAGAGCTTTTCGAAGGCGTCACCCGAAGAAAAGGAAAGAATGCAGCGCAATTTTGGCGTGTTGTACCAGGCGGGAGCGCTCTGGAGTTCGATGACGCTGGCCGAAAACGTGGCCCTGCCGCTTGAGCAGTATACCCGGCTGGGCCAGCAGGAAATCCAGGAGATCGTGTCGGTGAAGCTTGCGCTCGTCGGGCTGAAAGGGTTTGAGGAATTCTACCCTGCGGAGATCAGCGGAGGCATGCGCAAGCGCGCCGGCCTGGCTCGAGCCATGGCGCTTGATCCGGCTTTCCTGTTTTTTGACGAACCGTCGGCGGGATTGGACCCGCTCAGTTCGCGACGTCTCGACGACTTGATCCTGCGGCTGCGGGATAGCCTCGGCACCACCATCGTGGTGGTTACGCACGAGCTCGCCTCGATTTTCACCATCGCCGACAACTCGATTTTCCTTGATGCCGACACCAAGCGCATGATCGCGCAAGGCAATCCGAAAGATTTAGTGCAGGAGGGTCACAGCCATCCTAAGGTGCGCGATTTCCTTCTTCGCGGAGAGCTTTCGCACGAGCGGAAAGGATCGCATGAGCCGAAAAGCTAATCCTACCTTCATCGGAGCGTTCGTCCTTGGCGCCATCCTGATCGCAGTGGGCGCGGTCGTCTTTTTCGGAAGCATGAACCTGTTTTCCGAAAAGCAGGTTTTCCTGACCTACTTTAACCAATCCGTAAACGGCCTGACGGTAGGGTCGAATGTCAAATTCAAGGGCGTGACCATCGGCCAGGTAAACAAGATCCTTCTTAGCAGCCGCGGTCCGGCCCAACCGCCGTACGTCAAGGTGCTTTACGCCGTTGATACCCGTCTGGTTGAGAAGCAGGTCGGCGCCCCCGTTAACTTATCAAACCGCCAGTTAAACGAGCGGCGGGTTGCGAATGGGCTGCGGGCGAAGCTGGATTTTGAGAGCCTGATCAGCGGCCAGCTGTACGTCTCACTCGATTTTTACAAGAATGCGCCGCCGACGCTTATCCCTCCCGAACCGGGGGATGAACAACGTTATCTGATCATCCCGAGCGAACCGTCTGACATCGAAGCCATCATTAACAATGTGACGAAGGCGCTTAGCAACCTGGGGAACATCAACTTTCTCGCCCTGGCGCAGGACGTGCAGGACCTGGTGACGAGCGCACGTGAGGGAATCGACGCGATGCACCTGGAAAAATTAGGCGCTTCGCTCAACCAGACCACCGAATCCCTTAACCAACTGGTGAACGGCCCGGACGTCAAAGGGGTGCTCACCAGCCTGCACACCTCATTCGATCAACTGACGGCGACGCTCAAGCACCTTGACACCGAACTGAGCCCGGCCGCTAAAAACCTCAATCCGACCCTGGATGAAGCCAAGCAGACGCTGGCATCGATTCAGAAAACCGTGACCAACCTGGATACCATGCTTAAACCAAACTCCGGGTTGCGGTATCAGTTGGATAGTTCCCTGTCGCAACTGGGCGCCGCAGCGGCATCCATCCAGAATCTCTCGGACTTTCTGCAGCGACACCCGAACTCGATCTTATTCGGACGCAAACCGGCTCGCCAGGAGCAACCGTGAGACCCCATTTGGGATCCAGACTTAAGCTGGGAACCGCACTGGCCCTCGTTTTTTTTCTGGCGGCCTGCGCGGCAAGGGAACCATTGCCGCAGTTTTATCTGCTCACCCCGCCGGCGGGCAGCCACGGCCGGAGCCGCGGCGGTCCAAGTGTCTACGTCCAGAGGGTGGCGATTCCGGCTTACCTCGCCAGGAACAGCCTGGTGATGGTCCGGGCCGGAAACCAGGTGGCCTACGCCGGTTCGGCGAGGTGGGCGGAGCCGCTGGACCAAGGGGTTGCCAGAATGGTAGCCGAGGGTCTGAACCGGGTGGCGCGGGTCCAGGCCACGTCGTTTACTCCCGCCGCTCCACCGGGCGCCTACGCCTATAGCGTGGAGATTCAGTTGCAGCGTTTTGAGGGTACCGATACCGGCCAGGTGATCCTGGCCGTACGGTACCAGGTCTTCACTGCCAGCGGCACCGAGCCGACCGCAAGCCGCAGTTTTGAAGCGCGCCGGACGGGGTGGCAGCCGGGAGATTACGCGGGCCTGGCGCGACTGCTCAGCGAGGAATTAATGGACCTGAGCCGCACCATCGCGCGTTCCCTATAAAACAAACCATCATCCGCAGAACACGCAGACAACGCAGAACAGAGAGAAAACATCCACAGATTACGCAGATTACGCAGATTAGCCTTCGTCATCCGTGGTCTTCCGCTCGGCCTTTCCGAACGCTACCCGGAACTGAATTTGTGGCATTCTTCGGCTTGTGGCATTTCCCCCGACACTCGACGCCCGTTACCCGTTACCTGAGTGGTGCAGTAGGGACGTTCCCGAGCATTATTTATTGGCGCAACCAGTTCGGCGGTGACATTGGCTTAGCACAAGAATGGCAGTTTTGGCTCGAGCTCACGAGGATGGCACCCTGCCTTTAAGGATTCTGGTGCCCCTGATCGTGGCTTGCGCATTGTTCATGGAGAACCTTGACGCGACGGTGCTATCGACCGCGCTGCCGGCCATTGCCCACGACCTGCACGAAAGCCCGATCCAGCTGAAGCTGGCGCTGACATCCTACCTGCTCACCCTGGCAGTTTTCATCCCTGCATCCGGCTGGACGGCGGACCGGTTCGGGGCGCGGACCGTCTTCCGGGCCGCGATTCTGGTCTTCGCTCTGGGTTCAGCCTTTTGCGGGTTCGCCGGCAACGTCCCGATGCTGGTGGCGGCCAGAGCGTTCCAGGGAATCGGGGGTGCGATGATGGTGCCGGTAGGCCGGCTGGTCATCCTGCGAACCGTACCGCGGTCGGAGCTGGTAGGTGCACTTGCCTGGCTGACGATCCCCGCCTTGCTCGGGCCAGTCATCGGGCCGCCCGTAGGCGGGTTTATCACCACCTTTTTTTCGTGGCGTTGGATCTTCTGGATCAACCTGCCGATTGCGGCGCTCGGGATGGTTCTCGCGACGCTTTACATCCCGAATGTCCGGGCTGAAGACGTGCCTCCGTTCGATCCGCTCGGCTTTGTTCTTTCCGGAGCCGGTCTGGCGGCATTGGTTTCGGGTGCCGCCGTGATGGACGTTAATTCCGTTCCGCCGTGGGTGGCGGGAGCCCTCTTCGTGGCCGGTCTCAGCTTGTCGGCATTGTACGTGTGGCATGCGTGCCGGGCTGAAACGCCCATTCTTGACCTGAGCCTGTTGCGGCTGCCCACCTTTCGGGCCGGCATTACGGGCGGCTCGCTGTTTCGAATCGGCGTGGGCGCGATGCCGCTCCTGTTGCCCTTGTTGCTGCAACTCGGTTTCGGATTCAGCCCGCTGAACTCCGGGCTGCTGACGTTCGTCGCGGCCATCGGGGCGATCGGAATGAAAACCGCCGCAGCCGGCATTCTCAGGCGCTACGGCTTTCGTAAGGTGCTCGTCGTAAACTCCATCGTTAGTGCGGTACTGATCGCCGCGCCGGCCCTGTTCACCGAAATGACGCCCGTCGCCATCATGGCCTTGGTGCTCTTGGTGGGCGGCTTCTTTCGTTCCCTGGAGTTTACCTGCATAAACGCCATCAGTTATGCGGAGGTGGAACAACCCCGCATGAGTGCCGCGACCAGTTTTGCAAGCGTTGCCCAGCAGGTTTCGCTCAGCCTCGGAATTACCGTGGGTGCGTCGGTGCTCCAGTTGACCATGGCATGGCGCGGGCACACGACGCCGGATGCCGCCGATTTTCCGCCCGCGTTCCTGGTCGTGGGCTTGGTTTCAGTGTTGTCTGCAATCAGTTTCGCCCGGTTACCGCACGAAGCCGGTGAAGAAATGGCCGGGCGCAAGCGCGTCAGCTCGGTACAGGTGAACATCGGCGATGCGCGCGGCGCGGCCAATAACGGGTGACGGGTGAAATCAGTGGGTCGCTTCCACATGCAGCCAACCCCTCCCCTCGCCACCATGGAAAGTCGCTGGTTCAAGAACGCGGTCATTTATTGTCTGGATGTCGATACCTTCAAGGACGGAAACGGGGACGGGGTCGGCGACTTCGTCGGGCTGCAACAAGGCTTGAGTTACCTCGCCGGCCTGGGGGTAACGTGCGTCTGGCTGCTGCCGTTTTACCCGTCACCCGGACGCGATAACGGCTATGACATCACCGATTACATCAATGTCCATCCGGCCTTGGGTGACCTCGGCGACTTTGTGTCCTTCATGCACGAGGCCCAGGATCGCGGGATCCGGGTCATCATCGATTTGGTGGTCAACCACACCTCGGACCAGCACCCGTGGTTCCAGGCGGCCCGGCGAGGCCACCCAACGTATCGCGACTATTACGTCTGGCGAAAGGATGAACCCGGCGACACGAGCGATCAGGTGGTTTTCCCCGGTAAACAGCGCTCCGTGTGGCACTACGACCGGCTCGCCAAAGCTTATTACTTTCACCGGTTCTACGATTATCAACCCGACTTGAACACAGCCAACCCGGCCGTTCGCGCGGAGATCAAAAAAATCATGGGGTTTTGGCTGGCCCTCGGCGTGTCGGGCTTCCGGGTGGACGCCGCGCCGTTCGTGATCGCGTACAAGGGGGTGGATGCCGACAAACAGCCGCACGAAGAATTTGCGCTGCTTGATGAGCTTAGCAGCTTCCTGTCGTGGCGCACCTGCAACGCGATCCTGCTCGCGGAGGCGAATGTGCTTCCGGA
>JAFAUY010000287.1 GCA_019243005.1 Verrucomicrobiota bacterium
CAAACCGGCCGGCAGCAGCCAGCGCAGCGGCGAGTTTTATTTAAACAGCAGGCGGTTGCTGCCGATCCACGTGCCTGGGTGATCCGGTGCCGGGGTACGCCGGTTGGGAGCCGGGCGGTTTCCGTGAAAGCCAGACAAACCGGGATAACCGTCGCCGGCTCGGAGGCTTGCTCCGCGATGGAGGAAAAGCGCAAAATTCGTGAGGCAACGAGTCTTAATGATTAAACCGCCTGCGGCGCCGCGCGCGGCGCTCGCGGGTCGGCGATTTTTAGAGAATGACGTTTGACATGCAACGATTCGATTGTGTCGTGATCGGGGGAGGTATCGTTGGGCTGGCGGCAGCCTGGGCGATTCTCGAAAAAAGGCCTCAGAGCCGTATCGCTGTTCTGGAGAAAGAGAACGGCTGGGCCCGCCATCAGACCGGTCGAAACAGCGGGGTCATCCACTCCGGCATTTATTATAAGCCGGGAAGTCTCAAAGCGAAGTTGTGTGCCGAGGGAAACCGCCGGCTTCGGATATTCTGTGACGAGCACGGGATCCGGTACGAAGCGTGCGGCAAAGTCATCGTGGCAACCACGGCGTCTGAGCTTCCCTTATTGGAAACGCTTTACCGGCGCGGTCTGGCAAACGCCTTGACCGTCAGGAAGCTGAGTGCGGGCGAGGTGAAAGAGATCGAGCCTTATGTGAGTTGCCTGGCGGGGATTCACGTTCCGTCGACGGGCATCGTCGATTTTGCCGCGGTTTGCCGGAAGCTGGCCGAGTTGATCCAAGCTCGCGGGGGCGAACTGCATCCGGGGACGAAGGTTCTGGGCTTCCGGCCGGCCGGCAGCGGGAGCGTGCTGGAAACTTCCGGCGGCGCCATGGCCGCCCGCTGCGTCGTCAATTGCGCCGGTTTACACAGCGATCGGGTGGCAAAACTGGCCGGTGCCAAACCTGGTGCGCGGATCGTGCCTTTTCGGGGTGAATACTACGAGTTGAAACCCGAACGCCGCGGCCTGGTGCGGAACCTGATTTACCCGGTACCCGATCCGCAATTCCCGTTCCTGGGGGTCCATTTCACCCGGATGATCGACGGCAGCGTTCACGCCGGACCGAACGCGGTGCTTAGCCTGAAGCGGGAGGGTTACCATCGCACGTCCTTCGATCTGCGGGATTTCGTGGACACAATGACCTACCCCGGGTTCTGGCGGCTCGCGGCCAGGCACGCGAGATCGGGACTCGGGGAAATGCACCGATCCTTCAGCAAAAAGGCATTCGTGCGCAGCCTGCAGAAATTGATTCCTGAAGTCTGCGAAGGAGACCTGGTCCCGGGAGGGGCGGGCGTGCGGGCCCAGGCGTTACGTCCTGACGGCGGCTTGGTGGACGATTTTCTAATCATAAAGAACGCATCCGCAATGCACGTGTGCAATGCGCCTTCGCCGGCTGCGACGGCCTCCCTGGAAATCGGACGGACGATCGCGGAGCAGGTCCCACTGTTCAGCGGCAGCGCATTGGTGTAAATTATGTTGCAAGCCTCTTTGGGAGCAGTGCGTCGAGTGCTTTGCCTCGGAGCGCACTCCGATGATATCGAGATAGGCCTGGGTGGAACCTTGCTGACCCTGGTTGAACGGGTGCCCGCCCTGGAGGTCTGCTGGGTTGTCTTCAGCGCCCCGGGCGCGCGTACCGGTGAGGCGCAGCGGAGCGCGGATGAGTTCCTGGCCGGGATCGAACGCAAGCGTGTCGAGATCGGATCGTTCCGCGAGAGCTATTTTCCAAGCCAGTGGCCGGCAATCAAAGACTGGCTCGAGCAGATCAGAGCAACGTTTGATCCGGAGGTCGTGTTTACCCATTATCGCGATGACCGGCACCAGGACCACCGGGTGCTCTCCGACCTGGCCTGGAACACGTTCAGAAATCACTTGATCCTCGAATATGAAATCCTCAAGTACGACGGAGACCTGGGCCATCCCGGGGTGTTTATCCCGTTGTCGGAGCAACTCTGTAACCGGAAGATCGAATTGTTGCTGAAACACTTTCAAACCCAGTTGAGCAAGCATTGGTTCACCCGGGATACGTTTGAGGCCATGCACCGTATCCGGGGAATCGAATGCGCTTCGCCCACGGGTCGTGCGGAAGCTTTCTACTGCCGGAAGCTGGTCTTCAACTCGCCTTGACTCCACAGCGATGCGGGAAACTTTTCACACGAAAACTGCCGGGACGAGTGGCGTCGAAAACGTGCCGCCGTTCTGGCGTCGTATCTCGATGGGGCGTACGAAGGGGTTACGCCTGGTCCTGGTCCAGCGCCGGCTGGTCTGGTGCCCGACCTGGCTGGGTGCGTTCTGCCTCGTGGCGCTTCTGGTCAGCCCGATGGCCTGGTGGTATTTTTGGGGAGAACGTTTCCTTTCGACTACCTGCCGGCTGCCGGCCGACGTTCTGGTGGTGGAGGGTTGGATCGGGCAGGAAGGCGTAGACGCCGCCGGCGCCGAGTTCCGGCAGCACGGTTACCAGTACGTCGTGACGACGGGCACCGTAACCGGCGAGCGCTGGGAAACGGATCGCTGGAGCTACGCCGACGTGGCTGAACGCGAGCTGATCCGGTTGGGAATACCGCGCGATCGCGTCATCGTCGCCTTTACCGGGGACGCCAGAAACCGGCGTACGTTCCAGTCTGCCGTAACCGCCTGCCAGGCGCTTCGAGCCAGGGGCATCCAGCCGAAAGGGCTTAATGTATTCACCCTTGGCCCTCACGCTGCACGCAGCCGCCTGGTGTTCACCAAGGTTTTCAGCCCCGGAACCAAAGTCGGGGTTATCGACTGGACGCCATCCGATTACGAGCCCGGACCATGGTGGCATTCGAGTGAGCGGGCCAGGGAAATGATTTCGGAAACGGCCGGCTACCTGTTCGAGTACCTGTTTAATTCGGGCCGCAGCTCGAACACAAGCAACGCCCCAACCGCCGTGAGCCGGCAACAGCCCGGTCGAAGTTCAGGCGATCCGCGCGGATCGCGGGGGGCGGAATCCGAAAACCATCGCGTGGCGGTTTCGGGGTTCCCACGGGGGCGCAACGGAACGTTCTGGACAGCAGCCCTGATCAGCCCTTAAGACATCACGTAACCAGGACAGATTAACCCAAAACCGGTGGGTCAAGGATCGCGATAAGCGTAGGGGGTGATTAAATACGACACGCGGGATGAGGGTTGCCGGAGAGCCCCTAACCAGATTAAATCCAGACAAGATTCATGGATAAATTTCTTAAATCTGCCAACCAGATCGCCGCGGCGCGTTACCTCTCGCCAAGACCCGCGGTGAGCGGGAAAATTAACGGGAAAATGGGCCTGTTGCGGAAGGAGTCGCTCGGGATCGTCGTCATGCTGGCCGCCCTCGTGCTCCTCTGCGCCGGATGCCAAAGTGCCCCGCCGAGGCGCACGCTTCCACGCTCGGCGGCCCAGACCCCGGGCGTTCTGACCGCCGGAGATGTGGTCAAGGTCTCGTTCACCGGGGCGCCGGAGCTTAACCAAACCCAACGCATCGGCACGGACGGAAAACTCAGCCTGCCGCTGGTCGGAGACGTTTATGCCGCCGGCAAGAGCCTCCACGAAGTCCAGACCGAACTGGCCCGTCTGTATAAACCACAACTCCAGAACAGCGAGGTAATCATTACCCTGGAGAGCAGGGCCGTGCCGGTGGTCGTGTCGGGTGCCGTGCAGAAGCCCGGAAAAATCACCTTCGAGCGACCGGCGACGCTGCTGGAAGCCATCATGGAGGCCGGCGGGTTCACTCCTGATGCAAACCTGAAAAAAGTGTCCCTTATTCGTATCGTGAATGGCGAACACGAAACGCAGATCTATGATCTGAGGCCGGTTATACGCGGTGTGCCGACGCGCGCGGTCTACGTCAGCGGCGGCGACGTGATTTATGTGCCGCAGAAAATCCTCAATTTCTGACGGCAACCTTTGAGTGCCGTGCCGGGCGGCCGTTCCAAAAGACGGCCGCCAGCCGCCACGCAAATCGCACGAAGGCCGTTCAGGGCGTGACCCTCGGAAGAGGAGGCTGCGTCATCGTCACCTGAACCGGATTGCTGGTTACGGAGACGCCTTGATCGTCAACCGCAACTGCGGTCAAACTGTAACTGCCTGCGGCCGGATGGCTCAACGTATAGGTGTACGGGGCGCTCGTGGCTTCTCCGAGGTAAGTACCTTGGTTGTAGAACTCGACGCGCGCGATCGATCCATTGGTTTCGCTGGCTGAAGCAGACAACACGATGCTGACCGGTACGACGAATCTTGTTCCCACAGACGGCGAAACCGTCAGGCTGACCGTAGGCGGCCCATTCTGCACGGCCACAGCGGTAAACGAAACTTCGTTTGAGGGCACGCTTTCAATGCCGGCGGTGTTGTAGTCAGTGACCGCGAAGTAGTACGTCTGGCCGAGTGTCAGGTTCGACACGGTGGTAGTCGTGGCATTACCTACCTCAGTGCTTTGAGAATAATTCCCGCTCGTCGTCCCATAATAAAGGCGATAGCCGGCGATGCCGGAATCATCACTGGGAGGATCCCAAAGCAGCGTGACGTTCCGGGCGGTCTGCGCAGCCGCGGAAAAACCACATAGCAGCCACCCCACCGCCCCGGCCATGATGATTACCATTTGAACACCAGCACTGATCAGGGCCCCGTGTATGACGTTGCGTTTCACTGTCATCGGTGTCATCCCTGATGCCACCCGGCTGCAGGTGAGTCAAGTTCGAATCGAAGAATCTTTACCTGAACCGTTTCCTAACGCTGTGTACGGTTGTTATCGGACCATGATTTGGCGCACGTGACCGTAACTCCCGTTACCACCGTGTTAGCTGTCACAGTCTTGCAAAAAGCAGGATTGAAACCGACAGGATAATCGTTATTAATGGTGCCAGCGCGAGGCAGTGAACGCTCTGGCGGGGTAGGTCTGGACGATCAACCGAACGCAGCATCCGACGGGTGAGGCTCAGCGAAAAAGGCGGTGATATCATAGAACCGCCCCTGTTTCCTCCTAGATGACACAACCGTCAAAAATTATTAGATGCCACACGGCTGGCGAATCAGAAGCTCATCGCCTGAGCTGCGGCTCACTTCGAAAGCTGGCGGCTTTACTGCGGAGCAGATTGAATTTTAGAATGTACCAGAGGGCATCGATGCCGTCCTTCACGCCGATCTTTTTGCCTTCTTCGTAAGTGCGACCGTAGTAGGAAATCGGCACCTCGTAGATGCGTGCGCCGATTTTCCGGCACTTTGCCACAAACTCGATCTCAAATCCGAAGCCGCGTGATTCGATCACCATGGACCGGAAAATCACGCCGCGAGCCGCCTTATAACCGGTCTCGATGTCAGTCAGATTGAGGTCGGTCAGGATGTTGCTGAAAAAGGTCAAAAACTTGTTGGCGAGAAAATGCCGGAAATAGAGAACCCGGCCCGCTTTGCGCACCAGAAATCGCGAACCCAGGCAAACGTCAGCCTTCCCGGCGACGATCGGCTCGATCAGTTCCGGTATTTCCTGCGGATCGTACTCCATGTCGGCATCCTGGATGACGATGATGTCCCCGCGTGTCTGCTCGAAAGCAGTTTTCAACGCCGCCGTCTTGCCCTGATTCTGACGGTGGGAAAGCACCCGGACACGCGGTTCGTGCTCGGCAAACGCTCGGCATCGCTCAGCCGTCCCGTCCCGTGAAGCGTCGTCCACGATCAGGACCTCGAATAACGTCGGAACGCACTCAAACAAGCGGGTCAAAACCGCTGCGATCGTCTTCTCCTCGTTGAAGGCCGGGATAACGATGGTCAACCTTGGTTTGGGCGTCATGAAAGAGGGTTTCTGGGTATCGCACACCGTTCACGGGGAAACTAACGTAAACGCTGCGAGGCTCCCCCAAACTTGGCAACCTGAAAAATTTCGAGCTCCGGCGTTTGGCCGACCGACGAAAAAGCCGGGGGAGGGTCAAATCCGGATAAGATTCTCGATTTGGAGGCGCAGCGCCGATTCCGCTTGGTCGGCGGTGGTATTCCCAAAAATCACAAGCTCGAGCATCTGCTGGCCAAGGTTGCGCTCCCCGCGAAGGACCGACTCGAATTTTGCGGAGCGGGTCCAATCGAGCCTGAGTTTTGGCAACGCTACGGACTTTAGATGGTCCTCCCAAAGGCAAAAGAAGACGTGCACCGGTTCACCGTTGTACTCAAAATCCAGCGCGTGAAACGGAATGGTCAGGCTTTTGGCTTTGACCGTGATGGTGCCCCGGTCGGCCTGGAGTCTGTAGCCGGCCGCAGGCAGGCATTTCTCGGGCCGATGCAACCGGGCCTGGATCCTCGAACGTACCGGACCCGCGGTCCACCTGAAGAAAAAACCGGTCCACCGGGTTGCGTCGCCGTTCGTCCAGGATGCCGCGCTACCTTCGTCAAAGCCCAGCGCTTCGGCTTCCTGCGCGGGAATGGCAATCTCTTCAAAGTGCGCCATGGAAGCCGGCCATTCAACCGACCAGCGACCGGTGTCCGCCCCCTCGTGCGCCCGGTACCAGATTTCCGTGGCAAGCAGCATGAACAGGAGCCAGGCAGCCAGCCCGGCAATCAGCTTCCCGGGCAGTGGATTCGGACGGGACCGCGGGAACCATTGCAAGCTGCTGGAAGGCGTCCCGGAGAGAAGATGGGCGAAACCCCAAACGATGACGAAGCAGATGGCCAGGATCGCGAAGCCGGCAGGATCGTGCCACTTCGAAATGGCGTCCGTTCCGCATGCGGCAGCCACCCAGGAGAGCAGGAAGGTGCGTCCGATATTGCAAGCGAAGGCGGTCAGCATTCCGCAAAGGACAAGTCCGGCCCTGCGCCGCCATCGTGCCCGGTAGAGCTCACCCAGGAAGAGCGACACCAGGAGCGTCGCCTGAAGAGAGCGGATCCCGCTGCAGGCAGCCTCGACGCCGAGCAGCCCGGTCTTGACCTCGATCAGGTTTCCGTGCTGCATGGCCTGAACGCCGAAAAGGTTCAAGCCGGCGACCGTCACCGCGGTCGCGACCTGCATCAGGCGCTGGGTGATCATGTCTTCCATATCGCCGGGCCAGGGCACCGTCGCCAAGATTAGGCAAACGCTGAATGCGAAGTGCCTGGCCCATGCCCTTCCGCCCAGGAAGTAAATTGTACAGATCGTCAGAGTTATTACTTCCAGGGCCAGGAGCCAGCTGACCAGACGCCAGTCCGGATTGGGCTGCTCGAAAAGCCACGTGGGAAGCAACGCGAAACCGGCCAGGCAAAACAGTACCTTTGCCCGGACCGAGTGTGCCGCCTCGACGGCCGGACGGCTAACCCAGCGCATCAAGAACAGGTAGGCGCAAAGCACGGGGCCAAACCACCCGAAACTATACTCGGCGTTGGTTGCCCAGTGTACCGACAAATGCGCGACCAGCAGGCACCAGAGCGCGCCGACGACAACGAACGGCAAAATGCCCTGGAGCCGCTTCGGAAGGGATTCGATCATAAAGCCTTTTACTTCTGCCCTAACGACCGCCGGTTCCTGTGCAGGGGTATCCGAGCCTGGGGTTTGTATTGCCAAAGATGACGGACGACACCATAGCCACGCACCCTGATTAGGCGGCTAATCCGGGTGGCGGTCAAAGTGATAACGGCGGGAATACGAAGCCGTCACAGCCGCTATAAAATCTCGCAATTCAAATTCTGAAATGGGGAGAAGCTTGCGCCGGACGCGGCGTACCGGGAACGCGCGCAGCAGCCGGCAAACGCAAGAAACGTGGACGACCGCCAGTCACCCGTGCTAAAAGAGCGTGCACGCTCGTGATCGAAATTCTCGGATCCACATGGTGGGTGGACCACCTTATGTTGGGGGTCGGTGTGGCCAGCTTTCTTTACATGCTGATCACCCGGTGAGCCGGCCCGGGTGTAAGTTTTCCCCGGGCTCGGGACGCGTCCCCGTTTAACGCGTCGGCAATGCACGCGCGGTCGCGCGTTTTCGCGAACGGGGGACCTCAAAAGCCTCGTCTGACGGACAAATAGGGAATCAGGCCGAGCTCAACCATCGCAGGGAGCGGGTCCTCCGGACTGAATACCGATTCGACGCCGGCTCGCTGCAGCGAGCGAAGGTAAGCCCACAAATCCTGCCGGCCCCGTAGGATTTCCAAGGCCGCCGCCGGCGCGTCCGTGATCAGGCGAACCCAGTTGACACCGGCACGGCCGCGGCAGGGTTCCAGCGTTTCTCCAAGCTGGTCGGCAAAGAGGAGGTAGGGAAAATCCACCCCGGCACCCGACCCGAGGCTGTGATAACCCCAGGTGCGCGCATTGACGTCGAGCAACTTGTACCGGCCGTCACGCGGATCCAGTTTGTATTCCAGTTCAACCAATCCGTAGTAGTTGATGGCGCGCAGGAAGCGTTCAGACAGCGTCTCGAGCAACGGGAGATCGATGGTCTCAACGTAGGTGCTGGCCCGTCCGAATTCGGGCGGGTGCTGCCGGCGCCGGCGCACGACCATACTCCCGATCGCCCGGCCTTCCTTGAAAAAGGCGCAATAGGCGAACTGCTGGCGGCCATCCCCAGGAATCAACTCCTGAATCATCACTTCTTCCGGGCCGACCTGGGCGGCCGCACGCCCGAAGCGTTCCCGCAGTTCGGCGTGGCTGTCGGCGCGCCAGGCCTTCGCTTTGGTTGCGTAGATGAAGTGCTCCTTGATGGCGGGCTTGACGGCGAACGGCGGGTCCGCGGTGATGTCCGGCAGGTCTTCCGGGCTCCGTGCATACCAGGTCGCCGGGGTTGCAAGCCCGAGTTCATTCGCCAGACGGTACGTATTCCGTTTATCCCATACCCACTTCACCGTCTCCCAGTCCGGCGTCGGCACGCGAAAAAACTCGGCCAGCGCGGGCCGGTACCGTGAGAGCGCCGCGACGGTTTCATCTCGCGTCGGATAAATGACCCAGCCTTTCAGGTCCAGACGGTGACCCAGGTCCAGGATGGTATCGGCGGCCTGCTTTTGCTCGCGCAGGCTGGGAACGGCGACTGAGCGGGTGGCGTAGCGGGAAAAGCGGGCGATGGAAACCTCGTCGTCGATGACGCAGACGGGAACGTTATGCCGTCCGAGGCTGCGAACAATTCCCAGCCCCTGGTAGTCGCCCCCGATCACGAGGGCGCCGACCGGCTTTTTTGCAAGGTCCGGCACCGCGCCGCGCGTGACCGGGAGCTCTGGTTTGGCGGCAGGCATCAGCGTTATCGGTTTTTAGCGGGGCGGGGCGAGTTTCCGGCGATGCTCCGGACCAGTGCGCGCGAGGCGTAACGTGCGCCGGAGACAAACTGCATGAGCGGGCCGAAACTCCACGCGGCCGGGGCGCCAAGGATGTGCAGACCCGGGACCGAGGTTTCCAGCCCCTCTTTCAGCCGCGGGTAGCCGTTGAAGCGGTCGATCAAACTGACGAGTCCCGGGGCGAGAAAATCGTATTTGGACAGATCGACCCGGTAGCCGGTGGCGAGCAGGATGTGATCGACGGTGCGCTCGCTGTGATCGTCCAGCTTGACCTTGACCTGTTCAGCGGCCGGTGTGACCTCCACCACCGAACGCCCGAGTTTGATCGGGGTATGATTTAGCCGGTCCACCAGCCAGCGAGCGCCGGCGGGCCGGACGGCGCGCTTTCTCAGCTTGTCCTGCAACCCGCGCGGCAACTGCCTGAGCAAATGAGGGCGGGCCAGGAGCTGGCTGAGAACGGCCGGCCCGACGTCGGTCGGCGCGTAGAGCAGGTTCCGGGTGAACGTTCCGAGCCGATGGTGCAGCGTCTTGGAGGCCCATCCGCCCAGCCAATGAATCCGAGGAGACCGCGCGACGATTTCAACCCCGGCGCCTTCCTCGTGAAGCAAAGCTCCCGATTCCAAGGCGCTCTGCCCACCGCCGACGATGAGCACTCGTTTGCCGGCGAACTTCCGGAAGTCGCGGTGCTCTGAAGAGTGAGAAGTCAGGAAAGCGGGCAGGCTTCGAAAATCCGGCGGCCGCCAGGCAAACGCCCCGATGCCGGCCGCGATGACCACGCGCCGCGAAAGAACCGCGTCGCCGTCGGCGAGAGTGAGCCGAAACCCCTTAGGATGCGCTTCGAGGTGGGTGACGTTTCGACGGTCGAGGTCAGGCACCGCCTCGCGCTGGTACCAGAGGCCGTAGCCGACGAAGTGTTCGATCGGCACGGGCAGCGCGAATTTTGCGCCGTGCGCCGCCTGGTACGCTTCCAGCGTCAGTGCGCTGTCTGGATCCGCGATTTGCGTGGCGGTCCAGTTTGAACGGAGGAACATGCCGGCCGGCATGTTCTGATCCCAGAACGACATGGGCTGGCCAAATACCCGGACTTCCAAGCCCTTAATGGCGCGCAGATGCGCCGCCGCGGCAAGCCCATAAGGGCCTGCGCCGATGATCACTAAATCAAAGATCGTCATTTTTCAGCTGCTTCAACATCATTTCGGCGATATCTAACATACCTAACTAATCCGTCCGTGACTGGATGAAAGGTTTGCCGTAACCCTCGTCCAGAATCCTGCACGGGCGCAGCGATCAACGAACCGCCAGCTCGGCAGAAACGGTCTCCATCTCGTAAACAAGTTTGTCCTCCACCCGAACCGCATAGGCGACCCTCGCTCGCTCGCTCCCCTTGCCGACAATCGTCCAGGAGCCGCCTGACTGAACCAGGGTCATTTCACTCCGCAGCTTCCACCACGCTGCGATCTCGCCGGGTAAGGCGATGCAAATCTTTCTCCGGGCACGCAACCCGGAAAGGTAGTCAAGCAGTTCCGCGTATACCCTTCGCGCGGCTGACTCGATCACGTAATCCGGGTGAACGATGAAGCTGATAAGGCCGTGCTTCGCGCCGATCAGGGCGATCTGCTGTTTCCAGAGCCGGATCGAATAATCTTTGAGGATGTAAAATAGAGAGTAGTCCTGCGTCGTCGTTACCGGCAGTTCGAGCGTTCTGCCGATGAAAAAGGGGAAAACGGTGCAGCAACCGCCGCGCTGAGGATCCAGGTGCGCCACGTTCGGCATTGACATGTCATAGGAGAAATCAAGCGCGTCGCACCAGTCCGCGTTTCGATAGAGCACCGCCGAGCGGAAGCCCAGGGCGCCGTATTCCTGCGCGTAACGCTTGATCCGTTCGGCCCGGCGCAGAAACTCCGCGCGCTCGGCAAACAGGTGGCCATCGTGGTTCAGGTCATGCACATTTACCTCAAACCCTCGCTCCCGCATGTTGTCCAGAAACCTTCGCGAGAACGAGTAGCGCTCCTCCGGCACCAGCTGGAACGAGGATTTGATCCCGAATGAATCGTTCAAATCCATGAGTTGAGGGCAGAAATCCAGGCCCGCGTGCGTTTCTACGTCGTGCGTCAACATCGCACAACTGCGGTTGCCATCCGGCCAGAACCAGATAAACGGAAGGCGGTCGAGGTTCCGGGATTTCATTGCCAGCAGCAGGAGTTGCTCCAGGATGTTCTCGACGGTTCGATCCACCGGCCACGAGGGGAAAGGAATCTTTTCCCAGCCGCGCAAATATAAAGATTGCAGGTGCTTGCGCACCGCGACGGACATGAATGGGCGGGCCGAGTAATACAAACTGCGCACCAGGCCACGGGTGGTGCGCAGGCCGCTGCGCGATGCCGATTTGTCGGTATACCGCTCGAGACGCAAATTGTTCACCACTTGAACCGGGTCAAAAGGAAGTAAAACCGTTTCCGCATGCGTGCTTACGTGCTGATAAGCGTCCTGAAGATTTCTTGCCGGGAGGATCGGAGCGACCCCGGAAGAACACTGCCCGTAACACACGGTCCCGGAGCCGAACTGAAAATAACCCAGCGCCAGCGAAAGATCTCGCGTTACTGAAAAGCGGGCAAAATCGTCGGGGCAACGATAGTGGCCCGACAGGAGCGCCTCAGCGTTGGCCTGTTGCATCAAAATGTTTCCTACTAATCATCCCCCGTACCGAACCTTGCACCAGAACCGGTACAAACCGTTAGCCAATGCTGCCGACCGGCGAATTATCTCGCGACCATCACGATGGCGTAGACAGCAGGTGATTTGACCGGGCTGGTGATCTGGTTGTTGATAGACGCTGGCATTGCAGAAGGCAATATTCTTTTACGCGCCCAGTTATGCATGAGGGAAACACCAATAGCCACTTCAGAGATTGAGGTGAGCCGTCGCAAAATTTTATCAGCTACAGTAGATCCCGGCATTTTAGGTTCGGGCCGGCCTTGCCGGGAAAACGGGATCCGAGCGATCCGGCAGCTGCGATAACTGGCAATTGAGAAAAATCAGCCGCGCTTTCCCCGCTCAGATGCCGACCATAAACCAATCGGCAGGGCGCGGCTGCTGTATCTCCACGGCGAGCGAAGCCAGCGTTTTTTGGTCGAGAACCTGGCTGATGGCGTCTCGAACCCCTTTCATGACCAGGCGAATCGGGCAGGCGGCTTCATCGGGGCACTCCGGACACGGACGATAACCGCTGCGGCTGACGCAGCTCACCGGGGCGAGGGGACCTTCCACCAGCCGGATGATACGACCGATCGTAATTTGATCGGGCGGCTCCTGGAGCGTGTACCCGCCACCCTTGCCGCGCGTGCTCTTCAGGATCCCTTCATTTTTCAAGGTAAGCAGGATGCTCTCCAGAAATTTGCGCGAGATTTTTTCTGCCGTTGCGATTTCCGCGATGGGCGTGACGCCGTTTCCGTAACGCTGGGCAAGGTATAATGCCGCCCGAACCGCGTATTTGCCCTTTCGCGAAATCATCGAGTAATCGCCGGCACGCTGCCGGGGAACGGTGGTCCGAGGAAACGGGGCGTATTCATAGCGCATTATAGTCCCTATGAAGTTGATAGGATTCAAGCAAAACCTCGGATTTGCCGGTAGGCGCGATTCGGCCCTCTCGGGGCGGGAATACGGCAAGGCCAACGGGCTCCGGCGGGCACGGCGCAACACGGCCGCCGCCGCGTCCTCGAACCCCGAACGCCAGCCGGCACCCGATTCCTCTCCCCGCCGTCGCGAGCCCCCAAACCTCCCGACGGGAGGCAGCCCGCTCAAAGTCGCGCCGCGCAGGTTCCCTGACCGGCGGCCCGCCTCTCCGGTGCGCTCTTTGGCATAAAGAAACGCCGTCTCGACTTTCAGCTCTAACAAATTTATGGAGTTTTCTGATACATTTTGGTCGATCTGAGAAACTCTGACCACTGACCCGCTCGTGACCGATAATTCTTAACCCCCGTGCACCCGGTTGGTACTTAGTCCTGCGAAGCCGCGATGGTTTGCCGATGTATTTAGACCCCAGGCAGGCGAGCATATACAACGTTTGAGACGGGTCCTCCGTAGGCGTTTCCATGCCAACTTGTTGTCAGGTGTTTAGGCCTAAGTTAACCAATTGCGCCGGCCTAGGGAAACGACGTGGACGCCAGAGCGCCTTGCACCAAGGGCGGCCGGGTACGGCAGAACCGGTGTGGTCCTGTTTTGGGTCATCCACGTTCTACCCGCCAAGCAGCGCTTCAGGGTCCGAGCATGAGCATTACAAACGAGGCTGATCTAAAGTGGAAGAGCGGTACGGGTACGACGGTAATCACCCGGGTGACGGCAGATCTGGTCCCCGCCATCAGAGATTTTAATTCACGCCTGGATGCCGCCGGTGCGCCGCGGGAGTTCCGGTTCCCGGAGTCTCATGTTTCCAGGTGGCTCCCCAAGGTGGACCAGCGACGGCTCTATGAGGAATACTTTGCGTTGCTAGAGAGGGGTACCGTTCGCGGCTGTTACATTTTCAAACACCAGGATTTCTCATTTAACGGCGTGATCCGCCCGGTCGGCTTTTGGCATTGGTCGATATCCGAAGGGATGGTCAACAACAAGTACTTCTGGGTTGCTTCCCAGATGCTGGGGCCTGAATTGAAGGCTCAGCCCCTAATCTATGGCTTGGCGATGAGCGATCAGCTCACGCGGCTGTTGACGGGCCTCGGTTGGAATGTGTGCCGGGTGCCGTTCTACTTTAAGATGAATCGCCCCGGGCCTTGCCTGAGCGAAATCCGCGCGTTCCGAAAAACCAGGGTTCAACGGTTGATAGTGAACATCGCAGCTAGAACAGGAATCGGAGGACTTGCGCTCAGGGCTCTGCAGGGTGCCCGCGAGAGTCGCGCTCGGCGCGATGAACGGGCGGAGATCGTCGCGGACTTCTCCGCCTGGACTGACGACTTGTGGGACGCATGCAAAGGGCGGTACGCGATGATCGCCGTCCGGGACAGTGAAAACCTAAACATCTTGTACCCTGCAGGCAGCAGGTTCTTGTGCTGCAAAGTCATCCGCGGCAACGCCGTTCTGGGCTGGGCTGTGATTCTGGACACGCAGATGCACGACAACAAGCATTTCGGGAACCTGCGGGTGGGGTCGATCGTGGATTGTCTTGCATTACCGGAACAAGCGTTCGGGGTAATCCGAGCAGCCACGCAGGTACTCGAAGCTCGCGGGGTGGATGTGATTGTGAGTAACCAGTCCCACGCTGCCTGGGGCGCAGCCCTGCGACGCGCGGGATTTCTCCGGGGTCCTTCAAATCTCCCTTTTGCAGCGTCGCGCGAACTAACCAAACTGATTGAGCCGTTCCCATCCAAAATGGCACAAGTTCATTTGACCCGTGGGGATGGCGACGGTCCGATCCATCTTTAGTCTATCTTTAACGAGGAGCGCGCCGCCTGCTGCGCAATCCGATTCAACCCTCAATATCGAACATTTAAGGTCGAACATTTAATGACCAACAACGGATCTTCAAAATCGATCGAACTGTTTTCCACCTGCCCGCAGTCCAGCGCGATTCAAGCCGACTCCTACGTGCGCAGGGTAGCCGACGTGGCGCGCTGGAGCGAGCAGTGCGGCTGCAAAGGTATTCTCGTCTATACGGATAACTCGCTGGTGGATGCCTGGCTCGTATCCCAGCTCATCATCCAAAACACGGAGCGGCTGTGCCCGCTGGTCGCCGTGCAGCCCGTCTACATGCATCCGTATTCCGTCGCCAAGATGGTCGCCTCGTTCGGCCACCTGTACGGCCGGCGCATTTACCTGAACATGGTGGCGGGCGGCTTCAAAAATGACCTAGCCGCTCTCAACGATCTCACACCCCATGATAAGCGATATGCCCGCCTCGTCGAGTACACCACCATCATCAAGGAACTCCTGACGAGTCCGGCGCCCGTGACCTTTGAGGGTGAATTCTACAATGTAAACAAACTGAAAATGACGCCGTCGCTGGCGGCCGAACTCTTCCCCGGCATCTTCATTTCCGGGTCATCCGAGGCGGGCCTCGCGTCGGCCAAAGCCCTTAAGGCGACGGCCGTCAGGTATCCGAAGCCTGTCAAAGAATATGAAGGCGAGGCCCCGCCCGACGGGGTGGATTCCGGTGCCCGGGTGGGAATCATCGCCCGCAGCGCCGAAGCTGAGGCTTGGGAGATCGCCGAGCAGCGGTTTCCCGAAGACCGGAAAGGCCAGATCACTCACCAGTTGGCGATGAAAGCTTCGGATTCATTCTGGCATTACCGGTTATCCCAGATCGCGAAAGAGACCAGAACGGGCAGAAGTCCATATTGGTTGCGGCCTTTTGAGAGTTACAAGACTTTCTGTCCCTATTTGGTTGGAAGTTACGATCAGGTCGCCGAGGAACTGGCACGATACGTCAAGCTTGGATACAGGACCTTCATACTGGACATCCCGCCCGATCAAGAGGAACTGCAGCATATCGCAATTGTCTTTGATCTTGCCTCCCGGATGCAGACAGAGGAGGGGGCAAGTCGATGACAGAGCCTGCCGCGTTCAGAAGCCTCATTGACGGCTTTGTCCAATCCGTTAACCGCTTTCCTTTGAGGGAAGCCCTTGTCGTGGATGGCGAACGTCTTACCTACCTCACGCTGCAACGCCTCGCAGGTAAGATTGCGTCCACGATCCTGCAGCACGAGCAGGATGGGTTCCCTCTCGTGGGGCTCCTGGCGCATCGGAGCAAAACGGCCTATGCAGGTGTACTGGGCATACTTGGCGCAGGGAAAGGATATGTCCCGCTGAATCCCAAATTCCCGATAGAGCGTACACGAAGGATGCTGGCTCTCTCCGGGTGTGGAATGCTGATCGCGGGAAGAGAGGGTTTTCGGCACTTGCCAGAGCTCTTGATGGATGCCGGCCGGCCTTTAACGGTGATCCTTCCGGACGCTTTCGACGCAGGTGATCTATCATCAGACTTTCCTCAGCACCGATTCGTCTCATCGCAAAAGATGACCGGTGGTGACGCGTTTTCTTCCGGGATAACGGCTAACCCGGCCAGGATCGCTTACCTGCTGTTTACTTCAGGAAGTACCGGCCAACCAAAGGGCGTTCCTATCCCCCAATCAAACGTGCGCTCATACGTCCAGCATGTTTGCGATCGGTACGATGTGAACGAGACCGACCGTTTTTCGCAGGAGTTTGATCTCACGTTTGACTTGAGCGATCACGACATGTTCGTGTGTTGGGAGCGTGGCGCCTGCTTGTTCTCAGTGCCGGAAAAATCAGTTCTGGCCCCGGCAAAGTTTATCCGTGAACACCGGTTGACCATGTGGTTCTCGGTGCCTTCGGTGATCGGGCTTCTTGTACGAATGAGATTGTTGTCGCCCGGCTGTTTTCCATCCCTACGATACAGCCTGTTTTGCGGAGAACCTCTGTCCGCCTCCTACGCCCAACGCTGGCAGGAAGCCGCCCCGAATTCGATTTTGGAAAACTTGTACGGGCCTACTGAGACAACGATCGCCATTTCTCATTATCGTTGGAACAAAAGCGGCTCTCTTGAGGCGGAATGTGTGAATGGGATTGTGCCCATCGGCTGGATCTTCGACGGGCAGGCGTGCAGGGTCATCGATGCCGACCGAAAAGCTGTTTCGGCCGGGGTTCCCGGAGAACTGTGCCTGTGCGGCTCGCAAGTAACCACCGGCTACTGGAATGACCCTGCGAGAACTCAGGAGCAGTTTGTCCGGTTGCCGGGTGCCGGGGAGGACCTCTGGTACCGAACCGGGGACATGGTCCAGCAAAGTGCGGACGGTTGCCTGTACTATCTGGGCAGAATGGACCATCAAGTCAAAGTCCGCGGCTACCGGGTGGAGTTGCAAGAAATCGAGGCGGTGCTTCGAAAGGCGTGTGGCACCGAACAGGTCGTGGCGATCGCCTGGCCGGTTGAAAACGGCAGTGCGGACGGAATCGTTGCCTTTGTTTCCGGGGCCGGCGGTTTCGATCACGATCGGGTATTGGATTACTGTGGCAGAGTTCTGCCCGGGTATATGGTTCCAAGAAAGCTCTATTTGTGTGACGAATTTCCGCTCAATGCCAACGGCAAGATTGACCGTGCCAGGCTGGTCTGTATACTCACGGGCAGGGAGAAATGAAGCCGAAATTTGAACTTGAAATCGTCGATCTGGCCGTCCGCTGGGTGAAACAAAACATGCAGACAAGTGGCAACCGTCATGTGGAGCTTACCGGGGACACGGACCTGATGGAAAGCGGGCTGCTAGATTCAGTCGGATTCGTTGAATTGATTGTGTTTATAGAAAGTCAAACGGGCTGTAATATCGACCTTACCGATGTCGATCCCAGCGAATTTACGACGATGGATGGCCTGTGTAGGATCGCGTTGAGAAATTATCAAGCGCCCAAGACGATGCAACCAGCCGTTAACCCGACGGTTGAGACGTGCCCGCGGCTGGCCAACACTTAGGCACAAGGTTTTGACGACGTAGGCCCCTCGGGGCCGCCTCCGGCGGACGGCGCGTGGCATTCTCCGGAGGCCGGGTGGTGGCGGGTGAAAGGTCCGGCGCGGGCGCAAACCATCGCCACCGTCCCCATCACGTCATCTCGTACACGAGCGTGTCGTTCACCCGAACCGCGTAGGCGACCCTCGCTCGCTCACTCCCTTTTCCGGCGATCTGCCAGGAGCCTCCTGAAGCAACCAGTTTCATCTCGCTTCGCATCTTCCACCACGCCGCAATCTCACCGGGCAGGGCAGTGTAAATCTCGCCCTGGGCGCGCAACTCAGAGAGGTATTCCAGCAACTCGGTGTACACCCCGCGCGCGGTGTGCTCGATCACGTAGTCCGGGTGAATGATGAAGCTGATAAGGCCGTGTTTCTCCCGGATCAAAGCGATCTGCTGTTTCCAGAGGCGGATCGAGTAGTCCTTGAGGATGTGAAACAGGGAGTAGTCTTGTGTGGTAGTTACCGGCAGTTCGAGGGTATTCCCGATGAAAAAGGGGAACACGGTGCAACAGCCGCCACGCTGCGGATCCAGATGCGCTACGTTCGGCGTCGACATATCATAGCAAAAGCTAAGCGCATCGCACCAGTCGGCATTTCGATAAAGCACAGCTGAGCGGAAGCCCAGAGTGCCGTATTCCTGCGCGTAACGTTTTATCCGTTCGGCGCGGCGCAGAAACTCCGCGCGGTCGCTGAAAAGACGGCCATCGTGGTTCAAGTCATGGACATTGACTTCGAAGCCTCGAGCCCGGATATTTTCCAGAAACGTCGGTGAGAGCGCGTATCGTCCCTCAGGCACAAGTTGGAATGATGACTTGATTCCGAAAGAATCGTTCAAGTCCATGAGTTGCGGGCAGAAATCCGCCCCCGCACGCGTTTCTACATCGTGCGTTAGCATCGCGCAGCTGCGGTTGCCGTCTGGCCAGAACCAGATGAACGGAAGGCGGTCGATGTTCCGGGCATCCATGCCCAGGATCAGGAGTTGCTCGAAGATGTTCTCGACGGTTCGATCCACCGGCCATGAGGGGAAAGGAATCCTTTCCCACCCACGCAGATACAAATTTTGAAGGTGCTTCCGTACGGCAACGGACATGAACGGGCGGACCGAGTAATACAGGCTTTGCACCACGTTGCGGGTGGCGCGCTTACCACTGCGCGATGCCGTTTTAGCGGTGTACCGCTCGAGGCGCAGGTTGTTGACGACTTGAACCGGGTCGAAAGGAAGCAAAACCAGGCCGTCGTGTATGCGCACGTGCGGACGAGCGTCGTGGATGGCTCCTGTCCGGAGAGACGCAGAGACGCCGGAGGAACACTGCCCGTAGCAAGTTATCCCGGGCCCGAACTGAAAATAATCCGGCATTGGGGATAGATCCGGCATTACCGAAAAACTGGCAAAATCGTCGGGGCAGTGATAGTGGCCCGACAGGAGCGCCGTTGCGTTAGCCTGTTGCATCAGAATGTTTACCTGGTCTCCCGGACGAAATTCTGCACCAGGTCCCATCCAAACCCTTGTTAAGCGCCGGCCGCCCAATGACGTCGCGACCACTCCAGCAGCATTAACGGTCAAGAGGCTCGATCGACCTGGTAATTTGGTTGTGCATAAACATTGGTAGTGCAAAAGGCAATCTTTTTGTTGGACGCGGCCACGCTAGCTTTGGGAATCCCTTTGTTCTGGGATCCATATAAAACACGATTGTAGTTATAAATTCTAACGGCCCGGCGGGGTCAATGCGTTGCCTCCAAAGCTGGGCGGTTGGTAATTCACAAATTTATAGTAAAAGCTGCCTGCAAGAAGAATCCGTAACCCGCTCTAAAATTGTTTCCCGGACCTGCCTCGGAAATCAGGAGGTCCGTGCAGTATGCAGCTTGACTCGGGGATCGGATCCTGGATTTAATTGGCGCCAGGTTATCGAGTGCGTTCATACGTGCCAGAAGGGGGGCAGGTTGATAAGCGTGATGGATGGCCGCTCATAGTCTCCCCTCGGCCGGCGTGTGTTGATTTATGTGCATATAGCGAGGGAAGTTGCGCAAAGGGCGCCGGGATTGGCTCCGGTACCTCAAAAAGGTCAATGTGGGCCCACGCCAGGGTACGCAATCGATTGATACGTCATGGATTTACAAGTAGTTGACCCGGTCCAGGACCATACCTGGGACTCGCTCGTGCTTTCGCACCCCAACTATCATTTTTTCCATAGCACTTGCTGGGCGAGAGTGCTTTGCAAGACTTACGGCCACAGGGCGGTCTACCTCCGTTGTTTCCAGCAAGGCGAACTTAAAGCGCTGGTTCCAATGATGGATGTACGCAGCTTTCTGACCGGATGCAGGGGAGTTTGCCTCCCGTTTACGGATTTTTGCAGTCCACTCATTTTCAGTGATCGTGATCGGGTCTGGCCGTCCGTAGTGGCTACCCTGACCCAAGTGGCTCGGGAGCGAAAATGGAAGTATTTTGAAATCCGTGGTGGAAGGGCGCTTGATCCCTCGACGAAGCCTGCGGCGGGGTACTATGGCCACAGGCTGGATTTGGGCGGCAGTACGGAAGAGCTTTTTGCCAGCCTGAAAAGTTCCGCTCGGCGGGCCGTTCGGAAGGCGGAGCGTAGCCGGTTGCGCGTTGAGGTGACCCGAACCCGGGACGCGCTTTTGGATTTTTATCGACTGCATGCGGCCACCCGGAGGCGCCACGGCGTTCCTCCCCAGTCGGTCGCCTTTTTTCTAAATATATACGACGAAATCATCCGGCAAAACCTGGGATTTGTAGCCGTTGCAAGCATGGCGGCGTGCCCGGTCGCCGCCGCAGTCTTTTTACATTTCGGCAAGAGAGCCGTTTACAAATTCGGCGCATCTGACCACAAATTTCAAGAGTTCCGGGGCAGCAACCTGGCCATGTGGGAAGGGATCCGGTTCCTGACGGAAAACGGGTTTGAAACGGTGCATTTTGGCAGAACCGCGCTGGAAAACGACGGGCTGAGACGGTTCAAGCAGACGTGGGGAGCCGAGGAGGACCGGATAGAGTACCTTCGATTTGGTCCGATAGCCGAAGCGAAGGCGAAGACCCAGGCCACCACCTCAGGGGTTCACCGCAGCGTATTCGGCCGGTTACCCGTAAGTTTGAACTGCCTGGCCGGTACCCTCATTTATCCGCACCTGGATTAAGCCTGGTCCCGGGCGTCAGCACGGCTTGCGCGTTGAGCGAGCGGCCATCAATGATCAGCCAGCGCACCGACACCCATTCGTCAGCGGCCGCGACCAGGACTCCGGACTCGTCTGACGTGCCGACCGTTCCGGGTGTGCTGTCAGAGCGCCGAAAGGTACGGACCGCTTTTGCAACGGCGATTTCGCGTCCTTTGAAGGAAACCTTTGGATGGCCCCACGGTGAGCGATACGGCGCATAGTCACAGGCGCGAACAAAATTTACAACCTCGCGGGCCGGCCGGTTCCAAGACAACCAGCCTTCCTCCGGGACTTCCTTGCCGAAGTAGCGCCTCTTCGTCAGGTCCTGCTGCAACCTGGGAATAGCGTCCGGATCCGCGGACGCCGTCTCGAGGAGTTGGTGAATGAGCGCCAGGCCTGCTCGCACGCATTTTTGAGTCAGCAGCACCGGGGTATCGGTCTCCTCGATCGGGAACGTCGACCTATAGGCAATGTCGCCGGCGTCAATTTCCGGCACCATCCAGTGGACCGTCACCCCATGGGTCGGTTCTCCGAGGTAAATCGCCCAACTTACCGCATTCAGGCCGGCATAGTGGGGGAGCGGACCGGGATGCAGGTTGAATGCACCGATCCGTGCAGCCTGCAATACGGCACCCGGGATGATGTACAGGGAATGCACGTTCAGAATGATGTCCACTTGTGCAGACCTGAGGGCATCCGCAAATTGCGGGTCTTTGACCCGCCGGGCCGGCCAGACGGTGCATCCAAGCTCTTTGGCGGCAGCCGTAATGGCTGCCGTCCCGGGTTTACCAGGTGTGACGGACGTCATTACGGCCATGATCTCGCAGTGGCTTTGCGCCAATGCCCGCAACGCCCGCAAACCAGCCGATTCTTCACCGATCAGCAGCACCTTCGGCCGGGTCCGGCCAGATTCCGTCTCCATAGCGGCTCTTTACGGTTACACCATTTTCCCGTCAGCCAACAGGTGCCTCATCCTTTCGACCATCCCTGACGCATGCCCGTTTCGGGCGCGAGTTGATCAGCCCGGCCGCCTGAAAGCAGCCGGCAGATTCGTTCATCCTCCGACGTTTCTACTAGACGCCGGAGTGGTACCGTCAAGGGAGCACGTTGCGCTCTGCCCGATGAGGCGATTGCGATGTTTCCACCCGGGCTTCTCACGCGCCCGCTATAGCCGTTCTGCGTACCTGAGCGCGGCGCGGTAACCTTGTAAAATTTGCTTGAGGCTGAAAACGATCGCCGAGATCTGGTTTTCACCGGGTTGCTGCCGGGGGGTGCAAAGGCTCAGGCAGAACGGGCGTGGCCGCAGGTGGCCCGTATTAAAAATCGACGCCGGTTCGAAGCCGGACGGCAGCCAGAGCCGGATCGGTTCCGATGCCAGCGGCACGAACCGCTGCGCCAATTCGACGGCCGGCCATAGCACCTCCGTGGCGATCAACCGGCTGCAGGTCCGTATCTGGAACCCTGAGATCGGCTGATCGCCGCGGATAAAGACAACGGCGTCAAACTCGTTCCGTTCAAGCTCCTGTTCAAAAAAGCGGACCGCGGGATCGATCGATCCACGCCAGAAATCATTGGTAAACGCCCGGCCGTCGCCGTCCCAAGGGTGCGGGTTGGCCTGTGGATAGCCGAACAGCGCATAGTCCTGGGCCAGCAGAGACGCCAGATCGAGTTCGATGAGGAGTTTGGCCAGCGCCGCGGTCGCCACGGTATCGCCGGCGCTCAGGCCGGCGATCAGCGCCAGGCGAATCGGAAGGTCCCGGCCTCGCGGACCGATCAGGACAAAGCTCGGGATCACTTTCCCGCCGGCGTGAAAGCTCCGCCACCGCGCCAGGCCGGGTGAACGGTCAGCGAGGTTGTTCAGTGGGGCTAACGCGTTTTCATCCAATTCAAGCGCGGGCGGCGGCGTACAGGGCAAAGCGGAGGCAAGTCGAGGCGGCATGAGCATTGGCCTTGGCATGACGTTGAGGTTGGAGGCGCAGGGATCAGCGATGGCTGGTAACGGGCGGAAGCATAGGCGGGGACCCGTTTAATGTCTACTTTTTTGATAGAGTTTTGAGGTCCCTGAGCCGCCCGTCCGGTTCTTGCCCGGTGACCACGCCGGGGCAGGCGCGTGCCCGCCCCGGGCCGAGGAGGCGCTAAACCTGGTGAGACAGCGCTCCCGCGTCTGCCCGCGCCGCCGTCGGCCCGCCACGGCCGATGCCGTTCGCTTCTAAAAGTTCGTACGCGGAAGCCACCGCCTTGAGGGTGGCGGAAGGCGTTTCAACGCTTTCAGGAAAGATGCGGTCGGCGGGGAACCAATCCGCGAAGCGCAGGTTGGCCAAACCCTTCGCCAGATCCGGGCGGACGCCGCAGAGCAAAACGACGACGCGCTCGCGCCCCATCTCTTGCAAAAAATGCTGAAGAAGTTCCAGGCAGACCATGTCGGGGTTGCGCGTTCGCTTGAAACGTAAAACCACGACCCGAGTCCCTTCCTTGCTGATCCGCAGCTTCACTTCCTCGAAAAAACGATCCAGCTCCGGGGCGGTGCCAAAGAAGAGTTCGCCCTCGAGGTTATAGAGAAGCAGTTCGGGGCAGGGCGGGTCTGACGGCAACCGTTCACGGAGAACCTGTTTGGTGGTAACCACCAGTTCTGAGACCCTCAAGCGCGCGGCGCGGGGGACAAACAGGAGAATCGAGAGGGCCACCCCGATGAGGATCGAAAATTCGACGCTGATGAACACGGCCGCCGCCGCGGTGAGCACGACCAAGCCGGCATCATAGCGCGAGGTGCGCATCGCGTAACGCAACCGGTTCCAGTCAACCAGCCTCGCCGCCGTGACGACGAGCAAGCCGGCCAAAGCCGCCTTGGGGATGTAGCGCGCGAGTGGAGCGAACAAAAGCACGGCGGCAGCGGTGGTTGCCGCCGCGAACACACCGGACATGCGACTCACGGCTCCGGCCTGAAAGTTGATCGCCGAGCGCGTCAGCGACCCTGAACCCGGCAGGCATTGGAAGAACGAACCGGTCAGGTTGGCGACGCCTTCGGCGAAGCACTGCTTGTTATAATCGAGCGTCTGGCGGGTCTGGTGGGCGATGGATTTGGCGATGGCAAGCGCCTCCAGCAAGCCCAGGAAGGAAATGGCCAGGGCGCTGCCGGAGAGTTGCTTCACCCACCAGAACCTGATCTCCGGGATGTGCGGTAACGGCAGGCTGGCCGGGACCTCGCCGACCACGGCCAGCAGCGTCCTGCCGCCGGAGGCGGGTTGGGTCCACCCGAAGAAGGCCGCCACCGCGGCCGCCGTGACCAGGGCCACGAGCATGTCAATCTGCGGCAGACGGTACCGGCGTGCCAGCTTTCTCAGGAAGATCACCAGGAAGATCGTTCCCAGTCCGATCCCGAGGGCATACCGGTTCACCGGGCCGCCTTCCGTCAGTGTAAGCCAGAATCGCTCCACGACCTGCTGATGCCCGGTGCCGCGATCGCGAATGCCCAGCAAGTTGCCAAATTGCCCCAGCGCCACCAAGCAGCCGGCCCCGGCCATGAATCCGAGCACCACGGACTCGGAAATGTAACGGGTCAGGTCACCCAGTTTGAACACCGCGATCAGAATCTGGATGACGCCGACCATCAGGCCCAGAAGGAAGGTGGCCTGATAAGCATCGAAACGGGCCTCGGGATCAAGGAAAGCCAGGGCACTGAAGACAACGAGAGAGATGGCGTTGGTCGGGCCGTTGATCAGGTGGGAGGAGGAACCGAAGATCGACGCCACTGCCGTCACCACAATGGCGGAGTAAAGGCCAAAGCGCGGGTCGATGCCCGCGATGAGCGCATACGCCATCGCTTGGGGTAAAGAGATGGCCGCGACGGTCATGCCTGCCAGGAGATCTCTGCGCGCAGCATCCCAGGAATATTTCAAACGCATGGCTTAGAGGGTGTGTGGGAACCGAGGGCAGTGAGCTTGGTCGGCCTGGCCTCCCACACACCCTCTTTAATGCCACAAATGCCACAAGCGCAAAATTGCCACAAATAAAGAAGGGTGGCGAGTGCCGGGTGTCGCGTAAAGAGACGCTACGCCGGCCGCGTTCCCTTCATCTGTGTAATCTGCGGATGGATTTCTTTTCTGCGTGGTCTGCGGATCCGCCGCCCCCGCAGGCCTTCGGTGATGGTGGCAGGTCAGGGTGGGCGGCGGATGATCGTCTTTATCTGTGGATGCGCCGTGGTCCGCCGTGTGAACCCCGTCGCCGTGACCACCGCTTCCGCGGTGGCCGCCCTGTGATCGTACTCCGTGGTGGCAATCTGTGTGATCTGTGAATACTTTAGGCGATCATGCCGAATCCGGGCCAACCGACGATCAGCGTAGGCGCGACGGGCGCAGTGGTCCGGCGTCTGCAGCGGGCGCTGCGCCGTACGCCGAACCTTGGTATCAGCGTTGACGGCGTGTTTAACGCGCAACTGGAAGCGGCGGTAAAGGAGTTTCAGACCGGGGCCGGTCTGGTCGCTGACGGCGTCGTTGGCCCGCTGACCTGGAATGCGTTGCCGGATGGGGGGCCGATGCCGCTCCTCAGCGAGGGTGCCTCGGGCGAGGTGGTTCGCAGCCTGCAGACGGTGCTGACCAACGGCGCTCCGGGCCAGTGGGGCACGACTCCGCAGGGGATCGACGGCAATTTCGGACCCCACACGCGAGCGGCCGTGGACGCATTTCAGACCTGGGGCGGGGTCACGGCGGATGGAGTTGTGGGGGATCAGACTTGGGCCGTGTCGTTGCACGCCGCGAGTGCGACCCTGGAAACGGCGGTCGGGCTCAACTTCGTGGTCGATTGATCCGGATCGGGGATCACTGCATGGCTGGAGGCGTTGTTCGTGGCTGGGTCCGGTTGAGCCGCTAGCCTGCATCGCTCACAAATTGCTGGATGATCCCAGGGATTGGGAGGCGATGCAGGCTCTGGCAGCGGAACTCTCCGGCTACGCCGGAAAATTCCGCTGCTTTTTGAAGAGGAGAGTTAAAAACAGTTTGTTTGGATTCCTCGATTCTAAAACACGCTCTTAAAGAGACGCGCAGCGTCTTTTTAAGAGCTTTCTTGCCCGCAATGAGCGCGTCGCTTCGGCTTCCGTGTGATTTTTGCGGGCTAGGCTGGGTTCGCCTCACCAAATCCGAAGACGCCCTCGTGCATGAGTTCACGAATCGGCCTGCGCCCGGATGGAACCTCGCGCTGGCGCAACGTTTCGGGTAGGTTGCCGGGATCGCCCGGATGCCCGGCCGCAAACATCGCGACCACGGCATAGTCGTCCGGAACGGCGAGCGCCGTACGCGCTTTCTCGAAATCAAAACCCTGCATCGCGTGAACGACCAAGCCCATCGCCGTGCCCTGAAGCGCAAGGTTTTCATAAGCGAGGCCGCAGTCAAACACGTGCACGGGGTTGGGTTTACCGCTCTTCTGAAAAACCTTGTGGGCCAGAATCACCACCAGCAAAGCGGCGTGTTGGCACCAAGCCCGGTTGCCCTCGACGAGCAGGTCGAAAAACCGCGGCCACGACGGCGTGTCGCGTCGCGCATAAAGAAAGCGCCATTCCTGTTCGTTATAGGTCGACGGCGCCCAGCGGGCGGCTTCAAAGAGGGTAAACAGTTCCTCTTCGCTAAGCGGCTGGCCGTTCATGGCACGAGGTGACCAGCGCCGTATGAAAATCGGTTCAATGGGAAAATCGGCCCTGCGGTGCTGCTCGGCTCTCGGCAATTGACTCATGATCCCAATCTCTTGCGGCTGCTCTGGATGTCAATGCTGCCGTAAACTGCTTAATTACCGGCTGGCTGCAACAGCGCCGGGAATGGTTTTTAATCTAACATCGTTTTTGTCATGGATCGATTTTACGCCTATGGCCAGGCTACCTCGGCGAAGTCAGCAAACGCCTGTCGGATCGCGCCCTCACTGTTAGGAGGTGTTAGGTCCCGAGGCGGCTCAAAACTCCCCTGCGGCAGGCAAAAATTCGGGCGCTTGCAATGCCGGGCGGGATAGCCTAACCTGTGGCGTTCGGAGCACCCCTATGGCTCAGAAACTCATTGACCTTCTGAAAGGGCTTGATAACGACGTACGGGTCCACGACGGGTTGATCACGTGTGAACCGTGGTGCCTTGTCCACGCGCTCACCGATGCCGGCTTCCAGGATGAAGCCTGCTACCGTTTGGAATCTCATCGTATCGTGCGTCTCGATGACCAGGGCCGCGGAGAAAACTCGGTCGTCTACACGGTGGACCGCTACCCGGATGCCAAAGACGTGCAAAAATCGGTCTTCGATCTGCTGGAAGCGATGACCGGCGAGGAACGTAAAGCCTACGCGCAGTTGCCGCCGGCGACGGCTTTTGGAAGCTGCGAAAGCATCCGTGCCTTCATGGAAAGCCACGCCGAAGACGGCGAGGATGCCGAAACCGTCGCGCACCGGTACGTCAAAGCGGCGCGTTGAACCGGCGGGCGTGTTTAGCGCCCGGCTCATGCAGAACGGTCGTTGCCCGGAGGGCTGGCCGGGCTACCCCTGGGGCCCACCCCCCTCGGACGGTCCTGCCGGCTGGTTCAAGGCCTCCTCAAGCGCATGCCAGCTCAAGGTTGCGCATTTCAGACGCTGCGGGAACCGTTTGACGCCCGCGAGCGCACGCAGGTTCCCCAGGGCCGGGCCGAGGTCATCCGGCCCGGTAAGAGAACGGATGAACTCGCGCTCGAGTCGAAGAGCTTCCCGCACCGGTTTACCCTTGATCTGGACCGTCATCAACGAGGCGGAGGCCATGCAGATCGCGCACGCCTGGCCCGTAAAGCGAAGTTCCTCGATCGTGTCATTTTGGCCTTTGCGCACGTAAAGGGTTATCTGGTCGCCGCAAGCAGGATTGTAACCTTCGCTTCTAACCGCCGGCGGAGCCAGTTCACCGAAGTTTCGAGGTCGCCGCGCGTGATCCAGGATCATCGATTGGTAAAGCTCGTCGAGTTCCATCTAAGCGCCGAAATAATCGGCGGCCGAACGCAAGGTGTTCAGCAGCCGGTCAATTTCCTCAGTTGTATTATAAAAGTAGAAACTCGCGCGGGCGGAAGCGCTCAAGCCGAGTTTCCGCATCAGGGGTTGAGTGCAGTGGTGTCCCCCTCGCAACGCCACGCCGAACTGATCCGCGTACGCCACCAGGTCATGGGCGTGGATACGCCCGAGTTGAAAACTGACGATCCCCGCCCGGTCCTGTCGGGGACCCAGGATGCGGATCCCGGGTAATTCCCGTAACCGTTCGTAGGCCAGGCGCCCAAGCAGGTGGTCGTTCGATTCGATGGCCGGGCGGCCAAGACGATCCAGGTAATCGAGCGCTTTAGCCAGGCCGATCGCGCCAGCGATGTGAGGGGTGCCGGCTTCAAACCGGTGCGGCGCCGGTTTCCATTCGGCCCGTTCGTACGTCACGCTGGAAATCATTTCGCCGCCGACCTGGTATGGTTCCATTTGCTCCAGGAGGTGCGATTTGCCGTAAAGCACCCCGATGCCGGTCGGGCCGCAGCATTTGTGACCGGAAAAGGCGAGGAAGTCGCAGTCGATCGCCTGGACATCCAACGGGCTGTGACCCGCGCTCTGGGCCGCATCGACCAGGGTGATGACGCCCACTTTTTTAGCGGCCTGGCAAATCCGGGCGATCGGGTTAACGCATCCGAGCGAGTTCGAAATGTGCGTGAACGCAAGGAATCGCACCGGTAACTCGTCAAGGAGCCTCTCAAGTCGATCCCAATCGACGCCGGCGCCATCCTCTCCGGTAACCGGCAGAAACTTCAATTGCGCGCCGGTCCGTTGCGCGGCGATCTGCCAGGGAATCAGGTTGGCGTGGTGTTCCATTTCGGTGGTGAGAATGACCTCTCCCGGCCGCAGCCTGGCCGTGACCCAGCTGGCCGCGACCAGGTTGATCGATTCCGTGGTTCCGCGGGTGAAGACGATTGAGGCGGGCTGGGCGGCGTTCAGAAACCGGGCTACGCGCGTCCGAGCGGCCTCATAAAGCTGCGTCGCCCGGGTGCTGAGCGCGTGCAGCCCGCGATGCACGTTGGCATGGTCCTCCCGGTAATACCGGCTGATCTCCTCGATCACACAACCCGGGCGCTGCGTCGAAGCGGCGTTATCGAGGTAGACCAGCGGGTGGCCGTTTACGCTTTGATGCAGGATTGGAAAGTCCTGGCGGGTACGATCTGAGAGAAACGCTCGGTTTACCATAGCCGCGTCCCAATCAGATGTAAGCACGATTTGAGGCACTCGTCGACTCCAGGCTCAACCGGGTAATCGCCGGCTGATTAAAATCAGGAAAGCGAGCTGATGAGGTGACGCTTGATGCCCGGGCGCCAGGGACGGCTTCGGCGTGGCGCATCGATGGTGAATCGAGGAACCCGGATCCAGCCGGCTCGATCGAAGAACAGCGTGCGGCTCTGAGGTTTGACGAAAGCCCTTTGTAAAGGCGGCAGGTCCGGCAACCGGATAAAAAGGCTGCGGGCATCACGGGCCACCTGAACCTCGTGCAAGAGCGAGCCGGTAACCTCGTCCCGGAGAAAAGCGGGGCCACGCAGGCGCGGCACCGCCAGGCTCCAGCGCATCGATTCCAGCCCTTCGGTCTGCATCACCAGCAGCAGATCCAGCCGGTCACCGGCCAGCGTCTCCGTGGGAATTTCGATGACGAGCTCGCCGTTCTGGATGGAAACATTCCGAACCGGCGGCTGGAGGAGGAAATCGCTCAGTTCATCGTAAAAACATTCTTCGGGCTGCGCGTAAGCGGTGAAACGCCGCCGGCTTGCCGCCACCTGGGATTCATGGGCCAGAATGGCCGCCAATTTAGTTTTAACCTCATCGGGCGCCAGCCCCAGCGTATGCGCCGGTTCGGGCAGGGGCGCTTGTGCCCGATGGACCACGTAATTGAGCGTGGTGGGAGGCGGTTCCGGCAAGCTCGCGCAGGCCAGGGACAGAAGCACATGCAGTGCGCTGTGATCGGGATGCGCGTCCTCCGCGGCCGGTTGCAATACCAGGGTCGGCTTCCACTCCAGGATCTGCTCGCGCAAAAGGTCAAAGGCCGGCCGGATGGCGCGCATCAGTAAACTGGTGATGCCCTGGTCCGGCAAATCCCAGAATACCGCCTGATCTTCCGAGCCGCCTAAAACGCGGAGGGCCGCCAGCGCTTCTTTCTTGCGCCGTTCACCCCAGCGTTTACGATCAGCCAGACCGATGCGCCAGCGCCGCTCGAACAAGCGTTGCGCCCAGGGGTTATTATCCCCACTGGTGGCATAAACGATACGGGTAGGCGTTCCTACCTGAAAAGCGCGTTGTAAAAATCCGCCCGCCGCTAACGACTCGTCGTCGGGGTGAGGTGCAAATACCAGAATTCGATCTTCTGCAGAAAACATGTTGGCGATTGAGAAGCAGCCGGAAGGACCGGTCGGGGGCATGACGGACCCCCTGGACTTCCGGTCACTCGCTCGGCTCCTGCCGAAGGACGCCGGAAGTCTCGCACGCTGGGGCGCTCTGGTACTTGACATGGGTTGCCAAGATTATGCAAATCATTTCAACTGCAACCACAAACTACACGGTCATCGCTCGCGCGTTGTTGCATTCTGTCAACGCCGAAGCATCCTGCAGCAAGGAACAAATTAGCAGATTGTGAGTTTAACGGCGCAAACGGATCACCTCGGGATCACTCTGGGACCAATTCATGACCTCGCTCACGAGGCGAGTTGGACAGGGCGTACTTCGGTCGGTCAAGCATGGGTATTCGATTCGGCGGCTAAAATCGATCCGCGGCTTTGGCGCGGCGCGTTCCGGCAGCACGTCCGCGACGCTCGCTTTTATGAAGTGACTGAGCACACGCTGAAAGGCCAGTTCAGCCAACGTTATTTTGTTCTGCGCAACGAGGCGAGCGGCGCGACCGCCGTGCAGCCTTTTTTCTTCGTTAGCCAGGATCTCACGGCGGGGTTGCCGTCATCCGTGCGCCAGTGGGTGGGGGCCCTGCGACGGCGGTGGCCGAAGCTCCTTTTCCTGACCATCCTGATGGTGGGAAGCCCGGCAGGCGAGGGACAACTTGACTTGCGCGAGGCGTGGGTCTGCCGGGCCTTGCGCGAAGTCCTGGCGGCCTACGAAAAAGTGGCGCGCCCGTCCATGGTGATGCTCAAAGACTTTCCGTCCGAGTACCGCCTGCTGTTTGGCGAATTCATCAAACACGGGTTCGCCCGGATGCCGGGGCTGCCCTCTGCGCAACTCGAGTTGGACTTCGCCAGCTTCGAGGAATACATGCAGACGAAGCTAAGCAAGGTTTTTCGAAAGAGCCTTCGGCGAAAGTTCAAGGTGCTCAGCCAGTACCCGCCGATCACGATGGAGGTGGTGTCCGATATCACGCCCTACATCGACGAGATTCTGCCACTTTACCTGCAGGTCTACCAACGCGCCAGGCTGAGTTTCGAGGTGCTTAACCGCGACTATTTTCTGATGCTAAGCGCCTTACTGCCGGACAAGGTCCGTTACTTTCTTTGGCGACAGGAAGGCCGGATCATCGCGTTTAACCTCTGTCTGCTGCACGACGGTACGCTCTACGATCTCGACGTCGGTTTTGATTATTCTCTGGCCCTGGACCTGCACCTCTACTTTGTGACCTGGCGCGACGTGATCCAGTGGTGCCTGCAGCACGGCCTCCATACCTACCATGCCGGACCGTTGAACTACGATCCGAAACTGCATTTACGGCTCGCGTTGCTCGCGCAGGACGTCTATGCGCGCCATCCTTCGAAGCCGCTGAACCTGCTGCTTCGGATTGCCATGGATTACCTGGGCCCGGTTCGGTACGAGCCGTTGCTCCGGAAATTCCCGAACTACGCCGAACTGTTTGAGTGATATAGAGCCGGCTTTGCCCCGGCGCAGCAAGCAACCAACGACCGCGCTCAGGCAAATAAATTCCAAGCCGGCGTAGGGGCAAGCGCTTAACCCCCTTAGGACGAAGCTTCGGGCACCCGGGTTGGTCCCTTCATCGTTACGCCAGGCTTCGCCTTCGGCAGGTCCGGATCCATAAAGCCGAGGGCGTGCGGTGGTTTGATGATGCGGACGCCCGCGGCCCGTTGCTGTTCACGGATCTTCAAATGCAATTCATGCATCTTGGTCCAGTGCACCTTGGGCTTGAAATGGTGTTCGGCATGGTAACCGTTGTTAAACCAAAGCACGTTGTAAAGCTTATTGTAACTGCTTACGCCCCAGGCAAGTGGGACGTCCGGATTGCCGCCGTAATGAAGAAAGTACCCATTCAGGTAAGAAAGGCAGTGACCGAGGTAATAAAACGGCAGGTAAAAAACCATGAACTTCCAGTTCAGGAAAAACGCGAGTAAGCACAAAGAGGCCCAGGACGCAATTTCAAAGACCGCGAAATAAGCGGTGAACGGACGGCGCTTTTTCAGGTCCTGGAAGATCGGCATCGGATCGTCGCGGAAATAGCTCAGGAAGGTGTACGCCCATGGATTTTCCGGCTCCCCTTCGTGACCGTGCCGGTAGATGGAGAGCAGATCAACGGTTTCGCCCCGCTCGTCGGGCCGGTCACTGTTGCCTTGGTGGTGCTTGTTATGGAACACCTCATAAAACTGTTGGGAAAATCCGACCGTCACCGACAGCAGCCAGCAGAACGCCCAATTCAATGGCTTCCACGAAAAGTAGGGGTTGTGGATCAGGTTATGGGCGATCCCGTTGATGTTCCAGGAAATGCTTACCGAATAGATGAAGCCCGTGATCAGCAGAATCCACCAGGGCGTGTACGGAAACACCACGAACATCGTGATCAGATAAGCGGTGTGCAGCAACTGCGCGGTTACCGGTATCCAATCGTTTGACGAGTGGGCCAAAATCTTCATATCCGAATTGACACCCTAAATTGAAACACGAACACTTGCAACGGCCACATAAAAAACTTTCTACTCTAGCAGTGTCGAAGCCATCCTTAGTTACGCCGGGACCAGCACCCATGATCGCCTCGGGCCAAGCGCCAAAACCCCGACCGCCCTGGTTTTTTCATCCTCTGCTCCAGCTCTGCATCAGCGTCGGGCTCTCTTCGGCCAGCCAGATCCTCTTCAAGGTGGCGACCAATGCCGGTGACGACAAGCATGCCATTAATCCGCAGCTGTTCACCTCCTGGGCGCTCTGGGGTGGCATTGTCGCCTCCCTGACCAGCTTGGTGAGCTGGCTCTACGCGCTGCGGTCCGTCCCGCTGGTCATTGCTTTTAACTTGGCGGCCGTGACTTACATCCTCATTCCGCTCGGTTCCTGGGTTTTTCTCGGTGAACAAGTGCCTCCCATCCGCTGGTTGGGCATCGCCCTGGTGACCCTTGGCGTTCTCGTGATCGCCCGGCCGCTTTCCCATATGGAGGAACGCCTGTGACCCTAGCGTATTTTCTCTTGCTGATACTCGTGGAGACCTGCGCCGTCGCCGGCCAGATCTTTTTCAAACACGCGATGGGCGGAGAAGGGACGCCGCAACGCAAGTGGCGCCGGCCGGCCGGGATCACGGCCGGGGTGATGGCCATGACGATTGCGTTTTTCGTCTGGCTTGGCCTGCTCAAACGTTTTGAGCTCAGTTACCTCTATCCTTTCGAAGGTTTTGACCGCATCATCCTGGTCTTCGCCGCGTCGGCTTTCCTGAAGGAACGGATGACGCGGGGCCTTTGGGCCGGGGTGCTCCTGATCGTCGCCGGATCGATCCTGGTGTCGCTGAGCTAAGCGCGGGCACGGCGAGCGGGCGGGCACGGCGATTCGGCGGGCACCGCCTGGGAGGTTCACGCGGCGAGCGCGGCGGATCCACGGATAGAAAAATCCCATCATCCGCAGACCACGCAGAGAACGCAGAAAAGAGAAAACGTCCACCGATTACGCAGATTACACCGATTGAGGTCAGACCGGCGGGACGAGGCCCTCCCGGCTTGACACCGGCAACTCGCCCCTACGATCGCGCCCATTACCCCTTACCCGCCACCGGCTTGTATGGAAGCGCCTTTTACCCGCTTTATCGACCTCGACGGCGCCTGGCCCGCTGACATTCTCGGTGCCGGGAACTACCTGGACCGCCACGCTTGGGGACCTCGAGTCCGTTATTGCGCGCCGGCCCGGGAGATTGAAGCATTCTGGGCGGAAACTTCGGCTTCGGTCGCGCCTTTCACCCTGTACGGCTCGGGCGATTATCATCATTTATCCGCCTTATGGCTCCGCCAATTGAGCGAGCCATTCACGCTCGTCTCATTCGACAATCATCCGGACTGGGATACCCGGCCGCCGGCCTGGTGCTGCGGCACCTGGCTGAACCAGGCTTTTAAGCAGCGGCAACTTGAGGCGGTGGTCGTCTGGGGTTGCGCCAACTTTGAGCTGAATCCGCCGCACCGGTGGTTCGGCAACCAGAAAGCCGTTGCATCCGGCCGGTTGATCCTCATGCCCTGGCGGGATCGTTTCGGCCGTTCCGCCCAACGGCGCTATCCCGGGATCGTGGCGGGCACTTGGCGCGCAGAATTTACCCGCTTACTCGGGCAGATGCGTGATCGCACCGTTTACGTCACGATCGACATGGATTGCCTGCGGCCCGGCGACGCGGTGACCGATTGGGAACAAGGCTTGTTCACGGTTGAGGACGTTGCCTGGGCGCTGAATGAACTCCGGCGTGAAACCCGGGTCATTGGCGGCGACCTTTGCGGTGCGCACTCGCCGGCCAGCTACGCCCGCTGGACTCAACGTAAAAACGCGACCATGGATCACCCGAAAAAGCCGCCGGTGGACCGGCAGACGGCGTTACGGACCAACCTGCGGGCGTTTCATCGGATCTGGCCGGCGCTCACCGGCCGATCCGGTAACGCGTAACGGGTGCCGGGTTCGGAGTGCGGGCTCGCTATGCCCGCCGTGTGGCCGTGTGAATCCTGTCGTTGTGCCCGCCGGGTGAGGCTATTTTTCCGCCGGTAACGGGTTGTGCATTGCTCCTCGGCGGGTACCTTTTATTCGCCATGCCTTTTCCCTGGGATTTGCTAACGGTTAGTGAAGGCACGGCCCGTTTGGTCGGCAGTTCCGATACCCCACAACAACAGAAAAATTTTGACGCGACCCAGTTCCAGCTGGCGTCGGTCGATTAACACCTCGCTCTATGAATCCGAAAGACATGCTTCGCGAATTGCGGCTCAGCGGCGGCAAGGTTTATCGCTACTATTCGCTCCCGGCGCTTGAGGAGGCCGGCATCGGGCCGATCCCACGGCTGCCCGTTAGTGTCCGCATTGTGCTTGAATCGGTGTTGCGAAACTGCGACGGAAAGAAGGTTTCCGAGCAGGATGTGGTTTCGCTGGCGAATTGGAACGCGAAACACCCGGCGAACGAGGAGATTCCGTTCGTGGTCGCGCGGATCGTGCTGCAGGATTTCACCGGGGTGCCGTTACTGGTGGACCTGGCGGCCATGCGCTCGGCGGTCAGCCGGTTACAGCGGGACCCGCGGATGATTGAACCGTTGGTGCCGGTCGACCTGGTGGTGGATCACTCCGTGCAGGTGGATTTTGCCGGGACGCCGGAAGCCCTGGCGCTCAATCTCGACATGGAATTCAAGCGCAACCGGGAGCGCTACCAGCTTCTGAAGTGGGGACAACAAGCCTTCAAGACGTTCGGAGTCGTTCCGCCGGGCATCGGCATCGTGCACCAGGTTAACCTGGAGTACCTTGCCAAAGGCGTACTCACGAAGAGCATGCCCGAGGGCGAGGTCGCCTACCCGGATACGCTGGTGGGAACCGACTCGCATACGACGATGATCAACGGCCTGGGCGTGGTCGGCTGGGGCGTCGGCGGCATCGAGGCGGAAGCGGGCATGCTCGGGCAGCCGGTTTATTTTCTTACGCCGGAAGTCGTCGGCGTTCACCTGACGGGCACCCTCGGGGAAGGCGTCACCGCGACCGACCTTGTCCTGCGGGTCACCGAGATGCTCCGCAAACAAAAGGTGGTCGGCAAGTTTGTCGAGTTCTTCGGCGAAGGCGCCGCCGCGCTTGCAGTGGTCGATCGGGCCACGATCGGGAACATGGCTCCCGAATACGGCGCGACGATGGGGTTTTTCGGGGTCGACGAGCAGACGCTTTCCTATCTGCGCGGCACGGGCCGGAGCGATGAACTTTGCGAGCTGTTTCAGAAGTATTATACGGCTCAAGGCCTCTGGGGCATACCGCGCAAGGGGCAGGTGGATTACAGCGTCGAACTTGAACTGGATCTCGGCAGCATCGTGCCGGGCGTGGCCGGTCCGAAACGGCCCCAGGACCGCATCAATCTCCCTGAGCTTAAGCAGACGTTTGAGAACCTCCTGGAAAAACCTCTGACGGAGGGCGGCTACGGGAAAAAGATCAGTGACTTGAGCTTCCGGGTGCCGGTGCACATGAACGGGTCCGGTCCCGGCGCTGATGCGCATTTGCCGTCCACCGACACGGACACCCCCCTCCACCCGCCGGAGGGCGCGCCGAAAAACTACGGGGAAATGGTTCAGAATCGTCCGGCGCCGCACCAGGTCGGCGATCCAACTACGGGACACCGCCCGGCGGACACGGAAGTCGGGCACGGCAGCGTTTTGATCGCGGCCATTACCAGTTGCACCAACACCAGCAACCCGAGCGTGATGCTGGGGGCCGGGCTCCTGGCCAAAAAAGCCGTTGAACGCGGGCTCAAGGTTGACCCGAGGGTCAAGACGTCGCTCGCCCCCGGTTCGCGGGTCGTGACCGATTACCTGAATAAGACGGGCTTGCAGCCGTACCTCGAT
>JAFAUY010000101.1 GCA_019243005.1 Verrucomicrobiota bacterium
GTTCTGATCTCCAGCCGGAGGGTCCACTGCGCCTCTATTGCTTCGGTCACCCGGCCTGATGATCCCGCGCGAGATCCGGGTCAATACCCCCAGCTTTTTTACAGTCCCGTTGGCCTGCCTGATCAGAATGGCATCAATCTCGCAGCAGCGCGCGGCTTGCAGCAGCACTTCAGACTTCGCGCTTGGCCCACCGCAGGTAGAGGAGACCTCAGATTCAGCCGTGAGTCGAACCGCATCCACCCCGAACGGAGAGGGCTAGCGAGAATTCCGTTCGAATCGTTCTCGGGGTTGAAGAAGTTCACACGGCGACCACGGCAGGAAGATTAAGCCCGAAGGCCTTGACGCCGGCATCCAACGCTCACGCTGCCGCTCCGAACCCCGAACTCGACACCCGGCACCCGGCCTGGTAGTCTCTAGAGCTGGCGCCGTCCTCACGCGGCCTGCAAACTTTTTTCGCCTGATCAGGAGTTCCCGTTATGCCTTCCCCCTGGAAAATCGCCGGATCCTACTTTGAAGCTTGTAACTGCGAGGTGGCCTGTCCCTGCGTCTTCACCAGCCCGCCCACAAGCGGCGAGTGCACGGTGTTAATCGCCTGGCACATCGACCAGGGTCGCTTCGGGGACCTTGAGCTGGATGGACTGAATGCCGTGCTTGCGGCCCATTCTCCCGGCCACATGCTAGAGGTGAAGTGGCGAGTCGCCCTCTACCTCGACGAACGGGCTAACCAAAGCCAGCAGGACGCACTAACCCGGATCTTCTCGGGTCAGGCGGGCGGGCACCTCGCGGGCCTGGCGCCGTTCATCGGCGAAGTCCTCGGGGTAAAGGCCGTACCGATCGAATACCGTTCCGAGGGACGGCAGCGCAGCTTGCGCCTCGGCAACATCGGCAACGCCGACATTGAGGGTCTGCCCGGGCAGGGCGGCGCCGAGGTGACGATTGGCAGCCATCCCTTCACCGCGGTTCCGGGCTTCCCGGCCGTGGTGGCCAAATCAAAGCAAATGACGTTTAGTGATCACGGCCTGAATTGGGAAGTGTCGAACAAGAACGGATTCTTCTCGCCGTTCGTTTACCAATCCGCGTGACCTGACCCGGCGTATCCGTGAGCCTGACCCTGGCAGCGGTACTCAAGCGCGACCGCACGATCGTCGCGGTGGGTCTGGCGGGAGTTGCGCTCCTGTCGTGGATCTACCTTCTCTGCATGGATTGGGGGATGCGCCACATGGAGATCGGGATCGGGATGGTCATCATGCCCGCCATGCAGGCCTGGACGGCCTGGGACCTTGCGCTCGTGTTTTTGATGTGGGCGGTCATGATGGTGGCCATGATGGTTCCCGCGGCCAGCCCGATGATCCTTTTGTTTGCTGAAATCAACCGGCGCCGCGGCGGACGGCAAAACGCGTTGGTAGCGACCGGCCTCTTCCTGCTGGGTTACCTCACGGCGTGGGCGAGCTTCAGCCTGGCCGCCACCTTGGCCCAATGGGGCCTGCTGACGGTGGCGTTGCTCTCACCGATGATGGAGAGCACGAGCAAACCCTTAAGCGCGAGCCTGCTGCTGGTCGCCGGTCTGTTTCAGTTCAGCCGTTGGAAATACGCTTGCCTGGCCCATTGCCGGTCACCGATGGGGTTTTTCATGACCGAATGGCGGGATGGCGCCTGCGGCGCTTTCAGAATGGGGCTGAAGCACGGGGGCTACTGCCTTGCCTGCTGTTGGGCGTTGATGGCCCTCCTGTTTGCCGTCGGCGTGATGAACCTGTTATGGGTTGCTGGCCTCAGCGCCTTTGTGCTGCTGGAGAAGCTTACCCCGGCGAACCGATGGGTCAGCCGGCTCGGGGGTCTCGGGTTCATCGCCTGGGCGGCATGGATCATAATCGGTAACGGGTAACGGAATTGGTCTTCCCGCCGTGGCGCCGTGTGATTGCCTTAGCCGTGGCTGCCGTCGTCCGTAACGTCGGATGCGCCCGCTGGAACCGTGCGGCGAAGTATGTGTCAATTGCAGTTAGATCGCGGAGCGGGCCGGGGGCGTTCCCCTCGGGCTCCGGCCTGAATCGCAAAAACCGGTGGCAAGAAAGTCGCGGATTTTGCATTTGAATCCTGGAGGAAAGGCGGGCGCCATTGGTCCGCGATTTAAGGGGCTTGGCCCCTTTTGGTGAAAGGCGTCAAGAGGAGCCGAACCTGGGCGGGATCCCGCGACGAGGAGCAAAGGCGCTCCCCCCGTTGAAAAGGCTCGACGCCGGCAGACGCTTCGCTCCCGACCGAAGCGATCGCGCTTGGAAGGCGCGGGCGCCTTGCGTACCTAACAATAGAGCTAAGCCGGAGGCGCAAGCATGAGCGAAGCAGACCCGTTAAACCCCCCGCCTGCGGGCGGCCTTGTCCTGAGCAGCCCCGTGGAGCGCATGTACCATGCCTGGCACGAGGCGTTATCCCGCAACGACGCGGCCGCGCTCACCGCGCTCTACGCACCCGACGCCGTCATTGAGAGCCCGCTCATCCCGCACCTGCTGGGCAAAGAAGAGGGCCTCTGCCGCGGTCAGGAGGAAATCCGGGCCTTTTGGGAGAAGCTTGCCGCCAGCAAGCCGCCGGTGCGGCGCTATTACCGGACCGCCTATCTAACGGACGGCAAGAAGCTCACCTGGGAGTATCCTCGGGAAACGCCCGCGGGCGACCAGATGGACTTCGCGGAAGTCATGGAGCTCAACGGCGAGGGCTTGATCCAGCGCTATCGCGTCTATTGGGGCTGGTTCGGCTTCGGGGTCCTGCAACGCAACGAATACCACAAGTGAGTCAAGCCGGTCTGGCCGCCGAGTCGACTCGATAACGCCAAGAGCCGCAAAAGGAGAACATCCGATGACCGACGAGGCGCCGCGCAAGGCCATCCCCGGGTATAACCTCGGCTCGCCCGAGGTGGCCAAATCGCCCATCACCCTCGAGGAGTGGAAGGAGCTGCAGGCCTCCGCTTTCTTCAGCGACGAGGACGTGACCTACCTGCGCCTCTCGTATGAGGTGCTAAAGGACCACGCGGAGGACCTGGTGAAGGTCTGGCGCGGCATCATCTTCCTGCACCCTCACCTGAAGACCTATGACCAGAACCCGCACACCGGCCAGGTCGATACGGCCTACACGGCGCGAGTGGCCGAGCGCTTCGCGCAGTGGGTGCTGGACACGGCCAAGGCCGAGTATGACCAGGCTTGGCTTGACTACCAGTATGAGATCGGCCTGCGCCACCACCGCGCCAAGAAGAACCAGACCGATGACGGGCACACCCTGGGTCACATCCGCGCCCGGGATCTGATCGCGTTTAGCGCGGCGATCGTCGCCCCGATGAAGCCCTACCTCGAGAAGGGCGGCCACTCGCCCGAGGTGGTCAACCGCATGTACGAGGCTTGGTGGAAGTCGGTGATCCTGCAGGTCGCGCTCTGGTCGCAGCCCTACGTGAACCCCGGCGATTTCTAGCGGCTCACGGTTTGCGCTGGCCAAGGAGACCAAAAAAAAGCGGAGGCTGGAAGAGCGCCTCGGCAATGTTTGGCCTGATCCCGCGCTTTGTCGATGACTACGGCGAAAAACAGGAGCACCTGAACTAACCATTTCATGGCTGATCATTCCGCTTCGCAGGGCTTTCGAATCCTTCGTTCCGAAAGCGGCAGGTTGCTCGAGAGGCGTTCCTGGAGATCCTTGTCCCCGGTTTCGTCCTGGACGTTCCAGGCGGTGTAAATCTCTCACCTCAGTAGGACGCACATCGTTCCCCACGAAGATAGGTTGTTTATGCACTAATGTTATATTCCTCAATGAAGGTTGTTTTAAGGGGCGGGCGGTGGGAAGAATTTTTATGCCCAAACTTTGCCACGCCCGCGCGCCGACGGATCCCATTGAAGCCGCCCAAATCCGTAACTTGGCCCAAAGCCATCACGCCCCGTACGATTGCAAACAACGCGCTCAAATGATTGCGCTGAGTTGGGAGGGCCTACGCACCGGCGAGATCGCCTGCCACTTGCGCTGCCATCCCCAAACGGTGCGCGAACGCTTGGAGCGCTTCCGGACCGAAGGGCTCGACGCCTTAACCAACCGGCCCGGTGCCGGACGCGAAGCCCGACTCACTGAGCGGGAACGCAGTCAGTTCATTGGTCTGGTAGTCCAAACACCCCCGGGCCGGCCCGTCCGCCAAGCCGATGGCCAATTGGCGGCCGGCGGCAAACTCACTTTGATCAGTGATAATCTTAGCAGTCACAAAAGCCGGCCCATCCAAGCGTGGTTAGCCAAGCACCCGCGCGTCCAACAATTATTCATCCCGGTCAAGGCCGCTTGGCTCAATTTGATGGAACTTTGGTGGCGGTTGTTGCGGCGGGAAGCTTTCGCCGGACAGTCCTTTGCCGATACCGACGAAGTTAGCCATGCGGCGGCCGACGGTACCCGGCGCCTGAACGCCCGGGCCAAGCCGTGGGTGTGGGGTCGACCGGCGCGCACGCCTAGAAAACGGCGTCGGACCTTTGTTTACCGCCTTTAAGGAACGTAGCACTAAGTAAGCGTCGCAGGTGCGCCGGGTCGTAGCGCACCCCAAATGCTGATGGATCAATTCGGCACAATCAGGCCAGATTTCGTTGGACCCTCACCCGGTAACTATGTCCGGCTTGAATCGCTTCGGGCGCCGGCAGTTCAACGTTGCCAAGACCGGCCAATCGCAACCGCCTGATCTTCAACGTGCCCTCAAAAACGGTTAGATCGGCCACCACGCAGTCGTCGTCGGGCACCTGCAGGATCGTACCGGAGGCATACCCATTCGTCCAAAACGTGCACGATCTGGTGGCGGCCGCGGTGAAAGTCATCGTCTCCGTTACACCTGAGTACTGAAAGCCCGTTAAGGCCAGAATGGCCACCCAGCTTGCCATCGCTCTCGCATAATGGTGACCGCACTCGGCCTCGTTAAACGGGCTGCGTTTTCGACCGTCGTACCGATTGCGGATCGCTCGGATGCACCGGAGACCGGCCTCACGCTGGCCTTCGTAAAGCATGCCGATTGCTGCCGTGTATTCGAAGCCTGTCATCACCTCATTGAAGTACGGGAACGGCCGCTCTGGGCGGTTTGCCCGAGGATAGGATGCCATGACCAGTGCCGCCTCGTCGTTCAGGACGTACGATCGCATGTGATTGAAATGGCCGGAAAAATCGGCTTTACCGTTGTACCGTAAGATACTTTCAAGCGTTTTGCTGATATTCCCGGGATCAGCTAGGTAGCCGAGACCACAAACGTGAGCTAGGAACTGCCCGACGAGTTGGTCCACCAGACAACCTCCGGCGAGTTGTAGGTCGGGGTTGGATCGATCCTCAGCGCCCATATGCCAAGCGAGACCGTCGGCGATAAAACCGTCCTTCGGCGGTATTACCAGGTGTTCGTAATATTCACCGTTAAATAAGTTTTCATCCAACCAACGGCTACCGTTTCGGAAAAGTTCTTGGCAGGTCCGTGCAAATGCTTTGTTTCCTACGTGCTTCGCCATTTCTTCAGCGGCTCGCAGCGCACCTAGGTAAAGGAAACCCATCTGGGGATTCGGGCCGTAGTACTCCACGTCGATCGTATTGTGCTGACATCCCTCCATCACACCGTCTTTGTCCGCATCCCATCCGCCTGGGGTCCAGCAGAATTCCAGCGCTGTTTGGACGCGGGGCCACAGTTTCTTCAAAAATGCCTCGTCCCCGGATAACTGCCAGTCACGATAGACTTTAATGATGCAACCCATCTGACCGTCCGCTGCCGCGACCCCGAACTTGGTACCGTATTCGAGCGGAAGATTGACTCGGAAACTCATCCGCCCGTCTGGATCCGTCGCATGGAGGAATTCCACCTCACGCATACCCTTGGCAAGGGTACCAAACAGGAATGCAACCGCTTGTTCGTAGTTCCAAACGTGCGTGCAGGAGCCGAAGCAGGATCCGATCCTGTCTTGACATCCTTCCCAGCCAAACAGGTAACCCTCCGCCGTGCGAAAGCAGGTCTGCGTGCGCAAGGTGCTAAGATTGAATAGAGCGCTCTCTTTTACCTCGATGGGCAGATCGCTTTCACAAAGGCCGGAGACAAACCGCGCGGTCCTTTTTTCCAACTCATCGAGACTGCGACTGACCTGAACCGCAACGTCCCAGGCATCCGTATATCGTCCCGCATAATGGTTTCCGATCCAGCGCAATTCACCATCCCACGTCTGCGGATTCCGTTCCGGGACGCGCCACGACAGCCGGTTGGGGAAATGCCAACTCAGAAGGAAGGTCACGGAACCGGAGCTGTTCGGTGGGATCGTGATCGGGATCGCCAACGAGGCCGTCGGAGAATCCACCCCGCCAGAATCCCGGTCATCCAGACGCCCATCAGCGAGGAAATCATCCCAGAAATCCAGCAGGGAATTACCCCAGCTGAGGTCTGCCCAGCCTGTCCGGAAAGTCGCCTCCTCCTTCGACGTCGTGGCAAGCGCCATTGTCCCCCATTGCTCAGCTTCGCGGTTCACGCCGTCGGAGCGAAAAAAAATCCCCTGAAGGTTGGGACCCTTTCTGATGGCGTTCTGGTTCGTTTTCGGTTTACCGAGCGATCCATCCTCTCCGATGAAATTTTGGACCGTACCGCAGACGGAAGCGGTGACGATGGCCTGGGTTCGATTAACCAGCACGAAGCGAAGCACTGCAACCGGGATAGCGCTGAGATCCGCGTTGCCAGGGATGAGCGGGTTGAATGCTTCGATCTGCACTCCTACGGGGACCTCCGGATCGGTTAAGAAAACGGTGCCGAAAGGGTATGCTGCCTCAAACGAATAAGTTCGGAACCGAGGCAGGCCGGCATTGGCAACCGGTGACCCACTCCAACCCTCGTACAAATCAACCGGCAATGCTCCTTCGAGCGCTCGGGCGATCGGGGGGCCGTCGTCGGTGACGGTGCGGATGGCGAAGAAAGCGTTGTGGGGTGCAAAGCCTTTTGCTGGCCGGTTCACGATCTCCCAGTCCCGGAGGTCTCCCCGCCCCCCTAAAGAAATGGTGCCGGTACCGATGCCGCCGAGCGGCAACGCAACCCTGCGCGAGTGTTCCTGGTCGTATGTGCGTAACCGGGGTCAACGCAATCGTCTGGACGAAGCCATGTGGAGTTATTTGATGCCGGAGTGAACGAACGCCTCAACGATCCAACGCTGGGCGATAACGAAAACGAAGAGAATGGGGAGGATAGCAAGCGTGACCGCCGCCATCACCACCGCAGGATTACCCGATTGCATGTATCCCGACAACAGCGCGATACCCTGAGGAAGCGTCATCTTCTCCCAAGAGGTCAGGAAAATCAGGGGATAAAAGTAGCTGTTCCAGGTGGCATTGAAAGAGATGATGGCAAGCGCAGAAAGGGCCGGACCACTCAGCGGAAGCGCAATGCGCCGGTAAACCGTCCATGCGCCGGCACCATCCATCTTCGCAGCATCAATTAACTCCTGGGGCAGCGTGAGGTAAAACTGACGCATCATGAAGACTCCAAAAGCGCTGACCAACCCGGGCAGAATTATCGACAGGTGATTATCGATAAGGCCCAAGGCCTTCATGATCAGAAAAATCGGAATCACCGTCATTTGATTTGGGATCATCAGAGATGCAAGGAGCAGAATGAAAAGTACCCTGCGTCCGGGAAACCGGAGGCGGGCAAAGGCGAAACCTGCCATCGAACAGAAGACGAGTTGACCAAGAGTGACCGCGACAGTGATCTTCAGGCTGTTGAGAAAAAGCGCAACGATCGGTACGGAAGATTGAAAAACGGCGCTGTAATTTTCGAAATGCAATTGAGTCGGCAGCCATTGCGGAGGTAGACGGTAAGATTCCGCGCTTGGCCTTAACGAAGTGGAAAACATCCAGACCAGCGGCAAGGCCACAAGCACCGCCCCTATCAGCAGGAAACCAAACCCGAGAGCTGCCGCCGGTCCACCATGAATGCGATTAGCCGTCCGGGAGCGCCGATTTACGCTTTCTGCCCCCTCGACCGCCATGAGTTGCAGCGTCATAGGATCCGGATGCCCCCTCTACTCGTAATGGACCCAGCGGCGACTAAACCAAAATTGCAGCAGCGTCAGGACCAGAATCAATCCGAAGAGCGTCATGGCAATCGCTGAGGCATAACCCAGATCGAAGTTCTGAAACGCCTGTTCGTAAATGTAGATTACCACGCTTCGGCTGGCGTCACCCGGTCCGCCTCCCGTCAGAACGATGATCGTATCGAACACCTGAATTGCCCCGATCATGAAGATCACCAGTACAAAAAAGATCGTCGGCCTGAGAAGCGGCAAGGTGATCCTGGCAAATCGCCTCCAGGGGCTGGCCCCATCGATCTGCGCCGCCTCGTAGTAAACGCCTGGAATGCTTTGTAGCCCGGCCAGGAAAATCAACATGGCGAAGCCGGTATTTTTCCAAACGTCCATGATAATCACCGACGGTAGCACCCACCTCTGGTCGGTAAGCCACGAAATCGGGCCGATCCCGAAAAGGTGCAGGTAATAGTTGATGACGCCGGTATCGCGTGCATATAGGAATTGCCAAATCACCGCAACATACGTGTGCGCGACCAACACTGGAAAAAAGTAAATCGAACGCAGGAAGTTGCGCAGCGCGTGTGGCATTTGCTTATTTAGCAAGACGGCTAACGCAAGACCAACCGCGAGATTGAAGAAGACAGCGAATACGGTGAAGAAAAAGGTATTACCATAGACCGTCTTCAAGCGGTCGTCTCCGAGCATGCGCCCGAGGTTCTCCATGCCGATAAAGGTCGTACCCCCGAAAAGATCGAATTTTGTGAGGCTGATTGCAGCGACCGCGATTAGCGGGCCCAAAACGAACACCATGAACCCCACATAGCTGGGGAAGATGAAAAGAAATCCCCAGAGTGCTTCCCTGCGGCGATCGCTTAGCTTCCACATGTAGTCCCCCCAGGGCAGTTAGCGCTCTCCGGCACCACGGCGCGTTCCGAATCTCAGGTGTTGAGTTTAGCCATTGCAGCCGTTAATTCGGTGTGCGCGCGCTCAAGACCCTGTTCCGGAGTGACCGCATTATTCATGATCTCTTGCATGTGCCGCATGAAAATGCCTTCCATTTCCGTGTAGTTGGCGGGCGCCATGGCGGGCTCTTGGGTTGGGTTAACGCGGCGGCGAAGGCGCCCAGCAGAACTCAAAGCGGGGCTGGAAAGCAAGCCGCACGGCGCCAAGCG
>JAFAUY010000262.1 GCA_019243005.1 Verrucomicrobiota bacterium
ACCAACGAAGAGCCCGCCAAGAGAGGAGTAACGCATGTTGTAAATCCCTAAGTTCCTGGTTCTCCCTCTCTGCCCCTCGGGGCGGAGAGGATCGGGGTAAGGTGGGGGAATTCCCGCATTCCCCTTGTTTCCCCCATCTCCCTAGCCCCTCCGCCCCAGGGGAGGAGGGGGAACTGATCCAGCAATCACCGTACCAGCTTCGGCCTCGGTACCACTTTCGCCCTGACGTGTGGCTTCCGTTTCCAGTCCATGCACTTCCATAAGGCCGTACAGGGTGGGCCGGCTCACTCCAAGCAAACGCGCTGCAGCCGATAGCGTGTTGTTGCTGCGCGCCAGGGCCTGCTGGATCACCTCGCGCTCGGCCCGCAGACGCGCTGTCCGCAGATCAAGATCCGGCAGCACATCCGATGACGCTGCCAACTCCAAATCGGCCGCGTCGATCACCCGGCGGTCCGCCATCACAACCGCCCGCTTCATGCGGTTTTCCAACTCCCGCACGTTACCGGGCCAGGTGTGCGAAGTGAGCGCCGAAGTGGCTGAATCGGTGAAGCCGCGAATGTTGCGCCCGAATTCCTGATTGAACCGTGCCAGAAAGAAGTTCGCGAGAAGCATCACATCACCGCCGCGCTCGCGCAACGGAGGAATTCGCACCGTGACCGCGTTCATGCGGTAAAACAGATCGCTACGGAACGAGCCGTCAGTCATCCGGCTTTCCAGGTTCTGGTTGGTGGCAGATACAATCCGAACATCCACCTGGATGCGCTGGCGGCCGCCAATACGCTCCACGATCTGGTCCTGCAAGAAGCGCAGCAACTTGACCTGCAGCGGGTGCGGCAGGTCGCCGATTTCATCCAGGAACAGCGTGCCTTTGTTGGCGCTTTCGATCTTGCCAATGGTCTGCTTTACGGCGCCCGTAAAGGCGCCGCGCTCATGCCCGAAAAGCTCGCTTTCCAGGAGATTTTCGGGAATCGCGCCGCAGTTGATGGCGACAAAGGGCTGTTTGGCGCGCGGCCCCAGCGCGTGGACGGCTTGCGCCAGCGCTTCTTTCCCGGTTCCGCTTTCGCCCAACAGCAGCACCGGAACATTCGTCGTCGCGACCTTTTCGATATCGCGACACACCTTCAGCATCGCCGGGCTCGCCGTCACAATCCGGTCGATCGGTGAGCGGGCGGGCAGGGAGGCGAGCCGCCTGTTCTCCTCCTCCAGCCTGTAGAGGTTCAAAGCGCGTTCGATGATGGTGCGGAGAACCTCGATCTCCACCGGCTTCTCGCAAAAGTCGTAGGCGCCCGCGGCAACGGCCTTTAGGGCGTTCTTCCTCTCTCCATTGCCGGTGACGATGATCACTTTGGTTTCCGGTGCGATGCGCTGCACTTCCTCGAGCGTGGCGAAACCTTCGCTCACACCGTCGGGGTCCGGCGGCAGTCCCAGATCCATAATGGCGACGGGCGGGCGTTCCTTCCGAACAAGCGCGACGGCCTGAGTGCGGGTAGGCGCCATCAGCACATCACAGGAGGGAAACGCCCAACGGTATTGCGAGCAGAGGCCTTCGTCGTCTTCAACGATGAGCAGCTTGGGTTTTGCCATTGCTTAAATCTCAGGCGGCGAGTGTGGCTGGCTGTTTGGTGGCTGCCTGCACGGCGGGAAGGAGAAGGCGCATTGTGGTGCCTTCACCAGGGCGGCTGAGCACCAGAAGATCGCCACCGGCCTCACGCAGGAGTTCACGCGACTGGTACGCCCCGATGCCGTGCCCCCCGCCTTTGGTGGTGCTGAACGGACGGAACAGTTCATCACGGATGAATTCGGGGGCCATACCAGGCCCATGGTCGATGATGTCCACGACGATACTCAGGTTTTCATGGTGCAGGCGAACAGTCACCGGCTCGTCCGGGTGGCCTGCTTCGACGGCATTGTTAAGGAGGTGGGTCAACACAGTGTCGAACGATTCGGGATCCATCGCCGCGCCGGCTTCGCACCCACCGTTCTGAACCTGGATGTCAACCCCGCGGGTCAGCCGCATGGTTTCGATGACGCTTTGGACCCTTTCGGACGGCGTGATAAGGGCATGGCTGCGTTCCTGCCGCTGAGCTTCAAGCCGGGTCAGTAGCCGGCTGATCTTGGCAACCGACGCTCGTACCGTTGCCAGCATGTCCCGCTGGAACTCCGGGTTGTCGGCGTGAACTTCAGCGTTTGTAAGCAGCATCGAAAGCTGGCCGGATACGTTCTTTATATCGTGGATGACGAAGGCGAAGCGCTGACTATAGTCCCGCAATTGACGGGTCTGAGACAGGACCTGGGCGGCCCTTTGTTCCGCGACCCGGCTTGCAACTTCGCGCCCGACCACGCGTAGCAGTTGGAACACCTCGCGGTCCAGCTTGAATTGCGCACGGGCGCGGGCGACGACGACGAACCCGATCAATGTGCCTTGATGATTCAGCGGCACGGCCAGCCAGCTTCGTGGAAGCTCAATGAACCACGTCGCTGCTTCGGGGATTTTGTCGAGTTCCACGATCCAGTCCCCGTTCCGGAATGCGGGGAGCAGAGCGTGACCGGGAGGTACCGGCAGCGTTACCGCAGGCATGTTCCATGACCCAGCCCATTGGAACGCCACTTCTTCGGGCGCCCGTACAAACAGGGCCCCGGCGGGGCTGTTGACGACCTCCGCCAAGGCGCGGATCGCCCGCGCCTGCAGGCCAGTATGTGCCTGTGGAGCTGTCAGAGTATCGATGCAGCGCATCCATTCTCGCCGGTAGTCGTAGCGGTTGCTGAAGAAGTGGTCCACCACCATAACCCGCAAGAGCGACC
>JAFAUY010000395.1 GCA_019243005.1 Verrucomicrobiota bacterium
GTCGCCGGTTTCCCCTTCCTTGCGTTTCTGTTCGCTCTCGCGTTTGACCTCCTCCGGCGATTTCCCGGAAGACGAACCCTGCGTCGTACCTTGATTTTCGTCCATAGCGTGAAGGATCGCACCGCCAACGCAGGTCGGTCGGGTGAAATGCCACGGCGGCGAATGCCATAATCGAAGAAGTCTAACCTGTGTAACCTGCGTAATCCGTGGATCTCTTTAATCCGTGGATGCTGCGTGTTCTGCGGATCCGCCGCCCCCCGCGGGTGTTTCGTGGTAGCAGCACGTGAGGGTGTGCGGCGGATGATCGTCTTTATCTGTGGATCCGCTGCCGGTCATTACCACGCAGGCCGTGCCGGCCCTGGCATTCCCCTGGGCGGGCATGGCAGGCTTTCTCAGCATACAGATCACCGCCGTCACGACCAGCGCGATCAGGACGAGGGCGACGAGGATGGCCACCACCGGACTGGCTCTACCATGCGTGCGCCTCCTCATTTTCGGACGATGCTGATCCTCCATACGTCTGGCCACAGCTTACCCGCACCAGGCAAAAGCTAAACCACAAAACGCCACGCTCGACCTCCAAGGCTCACGCCATCTCCTGCGCAAACATCCAGTTCAGCAAGTCCGGTTCCCGGTAAGCCGGAGTCCAGGAGTCGTGGCCTACGCCGGCATACTCGGTGTATTTGGGGTTGCCGCCGGCGGCCCGCAAGCCTTCGATCATGCGACGCGTGTAGTCAACCGGCACGACGGCATCGTTGGAGCCGTGAAAAGCCCAGACAGGAATATCCTTCATCCGTGGCGCCCAGCCGGGGTCACCGCCACCGCATACCGGCACCGACGCCGCGAACAGGTCAGGTCTCATTGCCATTAAGGCCCAGGTTGCGAATCCACCCATTGAGATGCCGGTGATGTAGACTCGTCGCGGGTCAACCGGGTATTGTGCCATCGTCGCCGCGATTAGCTCCAGGAGCATTGCCGGCAGGTCTCCGGCTCCGTCCACGTCACCGTTGCTTCTGACTCGCGGGTGTCTCCCGAGCCAATAACCGGCGTTTCGACCTTCACCGGCAGGGCACTGCGGAACCAAAACGAATGCCGGATGCGCGGCGCGCGACTCCGGCAGCGCAAACCGGCGGACCCCGTGGCGAAGTTGGGACCGGTTATTATCACCGCGTTCACCTGCCCCGTGCAAAAACAGGACCAGGGGAAAGTGCTGACCGGCCGCCGTCTGATCCGGACTTAAAAGGCGATACGGTAGATCTATACCCGGACCGGCCCGCCAGACACAGTCCTCAAACAGGTTGACCCATTCTCCTCCGGGTCCCAGCAAAGTATCGATCATGAAGCCTCTCTCCTTCCTGCAACACCACGCATCGCCGCGCCTCGTCCTTTCCTCGCGTCCACACCGTTTCCCTGGATGGACGAAAATGTTCAGACAACATGGCTTTTAGAAGCCGCACGCCGGGCCCGTCAAGCCTGCGCACGCGCGGACATACCTGAGGATCACGACAGCGACTACCCTGATAAGCACCGGCGTCAGCGCGATCGAAACCGGAAGGCAGTGCTCGTCCTTAATCCAAACCACATCAGAGTAGTTTAGTTTATGAGCCAGTCCACGTCGGTTCAAGACCCCAAAGAGCAATACACCAAACCTCCCCTCCCGGAGCAGAAGCAGGAAGTGCCTGGCTCCAGCCAGCAGATGAGGCCGAAACCCGACCATGGCGAGCAGTCTTACAAAGGTTCAGGCAAGCTGCAGGGGCGCAAGGCGATCATTACCGGCGCCGACAGCGGCATTGGGAAAGCTGTCGCCATTGCCTTCGCACGCGAAGGCGCGGATGTGTTGATCGCCTACCTTGAAGAAGACGAAGACGCGCGCGACACGGCCAGGTGGGTAAAGGAAGCGGGCCGCAAAGCCGTGCTGGTGAGCGGTGATATCCAGCAGGAAGCGCACTGCCAGCAAATCGTTCAGAAAGCGGTGCAGGAGTTCGGTCAGATCGACATCCTGGTAAATAACGCCGCTTTTCAGATGGTTCGTGAATCGATCACGGACATCCCGAGTGAAGAATGGGATCGCACGTTCAAGACGAACATTTACGCCATGTTTTACCTTACCAAGGCGGCGGTGCCGCACATGCCGCCCGGCAGCGCCATCGTCAATACCTCTTCGATCAACGCATTCCAGCCCAAGCCGACGTTGCTCGCGTATGCGGCTACCAAGGGCGCCATCGTGAACTTCACGGCGGGCCTTTCCCAAGGTCTGGCCGAGAAGGGAATCCGCGCCAATTCGGTCTGTCCGGGCCCGGTGTGGACGCCTTTGATCCCGGCCACGATGCCGCCTGACCACGTCAAGGAATTCGGGGAGAGCGTCCCTCTGAAGCGGCCGGCCCAACCGGCCGAACTGGCCTCGTTGTACGTTTTGCTTGCTTCAGAGGAGGCAAGTTACATCTCAGGCGCAGCCGTTCCGGTGACCGGCGGCAAACCGGTGATTTAACCTAAATCCGGCCATGGCCCGTTTTCGGAGGGCGGCCGTTTCAGGCCGCCCTCCTGCCCCCGTAATGCAAGAACACAGGAGACGTGGATGCAGCCCATCCGTCCCGGCGGCTGCGTCGTATAAGAGACATGGCTCAAGATTCTGATTCCGTACCTGGGGCGTTGCGCATGTACACCAATGACATGTTCGCACTGGACAAACACATTGTTGAAGCGCTTGAACGCCAGCATGAAGATGATCGCTTTCAGACAGACCAGCGAGTCGGCTCCTTCGTCGGCGATTCACTCGACGCTTTCCGGCGAAACGTTAACGAACTCCAACTGCATATTGACCGCTTCGGCGCCGGCACGGGTAAAGTTGTCAAGGAAGCGGTTGCAGGCGCCCTGGGTGTGGCCGCCGGTGTTTACGATAAAGTGCGCAAGGACCCGGTCTCACGCGGCCTGCGTGACGACTACGTCGCGTTGAACCACGCCGCGATATCCTACACGATGCTCCACACCACGGCTCTGGCCTACGGCGACGAACCGCTGGCGCAGACGGCTCAGAGCCATTTGAAAACGCTCACGCCATTGATCATGCGGGTCTATGAAGTTATCCCGTACGCGGTGCTGGCCGAGCTGCAGGACGAACCGGATGCGCCGGTCCACCACGAAGCTGCCGACGTTACGCTGCAGCAAGGCCGGGAAGCCTGGCAACAGGGGAGTTGATCATCAAGGTTTCCGGCCCGCCTGCAAATGGGTGTGACGCCGCCGTACCTTCCCTGAGCTGAAAATCAGGGAGGTTCCTTCATACCGTGCGGGAGCCTCCCGCAATTGCGCCCGCGCAGAATTACTTTAGCGTGTTTTTCTCCGGGAGATCCCGGTTTGCAAAACATGGAAGCGCGTCCGCAAGCTGAATCGGTTCATCCTTCGCATCATCGTCCTGAAAACACGGTCCTGGCCATCATCCTGGCCGTAAGCTTCTGCCATCTTCTCAACGACACGATTCAGTCGCTCATCCCTTCCCTCTACCCCATCCTGAAAAATTCGTACCACCTGAGCTTCGGCCAGATCGGCTTTATCACGCTGACGTTTCAGCTGACGGCTTCGCTGCTTCAACCGATGGTGGGCCTCTACACCGACCATTATCCGCAGCCTCGTTCCCTGGCCATCGGCATGGGATTTACCCTGGTCGGTTTGCTGCTTTTGTCCGTGGCAGGAAGTTATCCGGTGATCCTTGTAGCCGCGGCCCTGGTCGGGATGGGCTCTTCGGTTTTTCATCCGGAGGCTTCGCGCATGGCCCGGATGGCGTCGGGCGGCCGGCATGGCTTCGCGCAGTCGCTTTTCCAGGTGGGCGGCAACGCCGGCCAGTCGCTCGGGCCTCTCCTGGCCGCCCTCGTCATTGTTCCGGGTGGACAATCGAAAATCGCCTGGTTTTCCGCGTTGGCACTCCTTGCGATCGTAATCCTGGTTAACGTGGGCGGCTGGTACGCCCGCAACCTTTCACGCCGCAAAGGCCATAAGCCGGGTATGCACGGCGTCCAGCCTGCAGCGCACTCACCGGGCCGCGTGACCGGGGCACTGGCCGTGCTCATCGCGCTGATGTTTTCGAAGTTTTTTTACCTGGCCAGCATGGGCAGCTACTACACGTTTTACCTGATCAACAAATTTCAGCTGCCGATCCAAACCGCGCAGTTTTACCTTTTTCTATTCCTGCTTGCCGTTGCGGCAGGCACCATCCTGGGTGGCCCGATCGGCGACCGCATCGGCCGTAAATACGTGATCTGGGTATCGATTCTGGGCGTGGCGCCGTTCACCCTGGCGCTGCCTTACGCCAACCTGCCGGTGACGGCGGTGCTGACGGTGATCATCGGCCTGATCCTGTCCTCCGCATTTTCGGCCATCCTGGTGTACGCCCAGGAGCTTATCCCGGGCAAGGTGGGCATGATTTCCGGCCTGTTCTTCGGGTTCGCCTTCGGGATGGGCGGAATTGGGTCGGCCGTGCTCGGGCAGTTGGCTGACCAAACGAGCATCGAGTTCGTTTTCCACGTTTGCGCGTTTCTGCCGTTGATCGGCCTTTTAACGGCCTTTTTGCCCGCCATCGAGCATCATCATCACCAGCAGCAGGCAACGCCGGCGCGCGATAGGCGGTGAGCCGGTCTTTTGCCCCGGAGGGGTAGTCCCGGAGGGACGATCGAGAGTAGCCCGGCACTTCAGTGCCGGGTGGGCCTTTAAGGAAAAATCCGTCCCGTAGGAACGGTGGGAAAGCCGGGAGGGAGGGCTTGGCGGCCGCACCACCGCGTCCGCCCTGGAGTGGGTTGCCACCTGGAGGCGGGCCCGCTCCTTCCCAGCGTCCCGATGGGACGCAAGCCTATTTAAATCCCCTCCAGGGACTAAAAGTCCCTGGCTACTTTCCGGCTGCCCCTCCGGGGCAAAAACCGCCACCCGGCACCCGAAAATGGGGATAAAGCTCAGGCGTTAAAGTCCCTGGCTAAAGTCGACCATCCCCCCCGAACGAAGACAACCCCGAACCAAACGTGGGTAATGGCCGGCTAATCGAGATCGACGTAGACGTCGCCGTCTTTCACCACGACCGCGAAGGTCTCCACCGGATCGACGGCGGGCGGAGAGAGCGCCTCGCCGGTGCTCAGGGAAAAACAGGCGCCGTGCCAGGGGCAGACGACGGTTTCGCCATCGACTTCGCCGTCCGATAACCGCGCGTACTCGTGGGTACAGACGTCTTTAATGGCATATAACTCTCCCGCCACGTCGAACACGGCGACAGGAGGCTCGTCAATCCGCTTCCAACTTCCCGGAACGAGCTCCGACCTGAAACAGATCCGCTGCAAGGCCATGGCAGGATGTAATCGCAAAACCGCGATAAGTTCAACCCCCGGGGGACGAGGCGCGGGCGCAACCCTGGGGTGGGCGCCCGCGCGAAACGGGTTCGACGGCGTCACCGTTCCCCCGCACCCATCACGGGTTATGGGCGGACGCGGTGGTCAGCTTGTCCAGCTCCTCCTGAGTCAACCGCAACTCGACGAACGGCAGGATTTCGGCCAGCTGCGCGGTATTCCGGGCACTGGCGATCGGCGCCACCACGGTCGGTTGCGCCAGCAACCACGCCAGCGCGACAGCCGCCTGCGTCGTGTGATGGGCGGCGGCGATCTCGTCGAGTGCCGCCAGCACCCGCAAACCACGCTCATCCAGGTAGGCGCGTGCACCTTCCGCACGGGCGCTCTTCACCTCCGGACCGCCCGGACGGTATTTGCCGGTCAGAAAACCTTTCGCCAACGCGAAATACGGGATCACCGACAAAGCTTCCCGCCGCACGACCTCGGCCAGGGCGCCCTCGAATTCATCGCGCTCCATCAGATTGTAGTGCGGTTGCAAGGCGACGTACCGGGCAAACCCGTGGCGTTTGGAAACTTCAAGCGCTTCCGCCAGACGCGACGCCGAATAGTTTGAAGCCGCGATGTAGCGCACTTTGCCGTCACGCACCAGCGCGTCAAAAGCCCCAAGGGTTTCTTCCAACGGCGTTTGCGGGTCATCCGCGTGCGCGTAATACAAATCGATGCGGTCGGTTTGCAACCGCTCCAGGGAGTGTTCGACCGCGACCTGGATGGTTTTGGCCGACAGCCCTGACAGCCGGGAGAGTTTGCCGACCTTGGTGGCAATGATCATGCCGTCGCGGTTGCCGCGCGCTTTCATCCAGCGCCCGATGATCGTTTCCGATTCGCCGCCCGAGTTCCCGGGTCCCCATTCGGAGTACATGTCGGCGGTATCGATGAAATTGCCGCCTGCGGCAGCGTAGGCATCGAGAACGGAAAATGATTGCGGCTCATCGGCCGTCCAGCCAAAAACATTCCCGCCGAGCGCGAGCGGAAAAATGTCGAGATCAGTCGTACTAATTTTCGCCATGGAAGAAAGCTAGCCCGGGCCGGACCATTGTCGACCGCCCGTCTATTCAGAGGGCGTGTGGGAAGCCTGCAGCGCCCCCCAATCTCTCAGGATTGGGGGGTGATGCACGCTACCGGGAATCCATTTCGGCCAAGGGTTTCCAGCCGGTCGGAAACCGCGGCGGCAACACCGTGTCCCCGGCCGGTGTGACGCTCCACTTCGGAAGGTCACAGTAAAAGCATTTACCCCCGAAAAGGCTTCGCAGGAATGCACCCCGAAAGAACGG
>JAFAUY010000464.1 GCA_019243005.1 Verrucomicrobiota bacterium
CGATGATCTTGCGAGCCTTTACCGCGCCAGGTTCATGCGGCCAATCCTCAAGCAAGTTGTTCAAGTCTAGGTTACTCACCACTCGGAATATCGGGTCAGCGAAGCCGTTGTCAAAATGCCCAGGCGACCCTGCGCCGCGCAATTTCCAAGGGGCCGGAATGGCTACCGCGCATGGATTTGAACCATGAATAACGCCTCCAAAGGGCGCTGTGTTACCGTTACACCACGCGGTAGTGACTGGTCCGGCGGCACCGCACGGCCCGTCGCGACCCCGGTCAGCTCGGGCCAACCCTCTTCGTCCAACCGGCAAATATTTAAAGCAAATCCGGAGGGGCGCAAGCAGGAAACCCGTCCGGCCCGCTACGCTTTTGCCCGAAGCAGCGAATGACCCGTCATTTCTTCGGGTTTCGGCAACCCCAGCAATTGGAGTAACGTCGGCGCAACGTCCGCCAGGATGCCATCCTCGAGCTGAAACCGGCCGGCATCATCGGCCACGTACAAAAAATGGACCAGGTTGGTCGTGTGGGCCGTGTTCGGCGAACCGTCCGGGTTACGCATCAGCTCGCAGTTGCCATGGTCCGCGGTCACGAGCGCGCGGCCGCCCAGGCGCAGAACTTCCTCAATCACCTGGCGAACCCCGTCGTCCACCGCCTCGACGGCCTTCACGCCCGCCTCAACCACGCCCGTGTGTCCGACCATGTCCGGATTCGCGTAGTTAAGGATGACCAGGTCGTAGTCTTTCAACCGCTTGAGCAATTCTTCGGTAACCTTCGGCTCGCTCATTTCCGGCTGCAGATCGTACGTTGCCACTTTGGGTGAGGGCACGATCACCCGATCCTCGCCCGGAAACGGCTTCTCGACTCCCCCATTGAAAAAATAGGTTACGTGCGGGTACTTTTCCGTCTCCGCGATTCGCAACTGGCGTTTGCCGGCGTTACTAACCACCTCGCCCAGAATGTCTTTGAGGCTTTGCGGCCGAAAGGCAACCGGACACTTGAACGTTTTGTCGTAGGTGCTCAGCGTTACGTACTCGACCCGCGGCCAGACTTCGCGCTGAAAACCGTTAAAATCCTCGAATAAAAATGCGTTCGACAGCTGCCGCATCCGGTCCGCGCGGAAGTTGAAGCAGAACACGACGTCCGCATCACGGATCCTCTGTTCATTGGCATGGGAAAAAATGATCGGCTTCAGGAACTCGTCCGTCTCGTTTTCGCCATACCGTTTCCGGACGGCCTGGGAAGGATCGCTGGCGGAGACCTGGCCGCGGCCGAGAACGATGGCGTCCCAGGCAAGCTTGGTCCGATCCCAGCGTTTATCGCGGTCCATGGCGAAATAGCGCCCGACCACGGTGATGATTTTTGAGCCGGTTCCCTGCAGTGCACGTTCCACGGTCGCGAGGTATTCAGCTCCGCCGGTGGGCGAGGTGTCACGGCCGTCGGTGATGGCGTGGATGGCGATATCCGTCACGCCGGTGGCGGCGGCATGTTTGGCAAGCGCGATCAGGTGATCCTGGTGGCTGTGAACGCCTCCGTCCGAGACAAGCCCGATAAAATGAAGCCGCCGGCCGCGCGCTTTGGCAAACGCCTGGTTAATCACCTCGTTACGAGCCAGTTCGCCGTCGGCAACCGCCTTGTTGATCCGGGTAAGGTCCTGGTAGACAATCCGGCCGGCACCAAGGTTGAGGTGTCCGACCTCCGAATTGCCCATCTGGCCCTCCGGCAGACCGACATCCATGCCGGAGGCGCTCAAGCGGCTTCCAGGGTAGGTTTTATACAGGTGATCATGGAAAGGCGTGCGGGCAAGCAAGGTCGCATTCCCATCCGCTTCGGCTCGCTCTCTCCCGTGGGGATTGATTCCCCACCCATCCCTGATGATCAGAATAACTGGTTGCGCCATACGGCGCAGATTATCACACGGCGGCCTCAGCGGCTACGGCGGGCACAGCGCCGGAGTTCACACTATATATCGCGCGATAAGCGCGATATTCAGCGTTTGCCGGCTTTGAGTGCCGCCTTCTTTCGGCGCAGATAATTATGCCGGCGGCGGCGCTTCTCGATTTTGTTGTATTGTTTGCCCATGGTACAAATCAGATGTACACGCCGCGACGGCGAAATGCCAATCAAGCTCCTGCCGGCTCTAACTTTGCGCCGGCCCGTTGGGCCAACTCCACGTGGAATTGCGACGGGTGGGGCGCCGGGCCGTTCTCATGGGTGCGTCCCCAGTAAGCGGTGAACGTCTCGCCCGGCAGCCGTTGCTGAACGTATTCGGACAGCAGTTCTCGAACCCGCGCCGGGATTTCTTCCTGGTTCACCGTCTTCGCGTGCAGGCCGGCCAACCGGTCCCCGGTGATCGAGCCGCCGACGTAGAGGGCGTACTTGCCCGGGGCGCGCCCGACAAAGGCGATGTCAGCGTTGTAAGGCCGCGCGCACCCGTTCGGGCAACCGGTCATGCGAATCAGGATCGGTTCCTCCGACAAAGAAAGTTCTGAGAGCACCGTTTCGATCTCATCCAGGACGGCGGGAAATGCCCGCTCGCTTTCGGCCAGCGCAAGGCCGCACGTAGGCAACCCGACGCACGCCTGGGCCGTCTGGCGCATGGGCGTCAGCGTCGCGGGTTGCGGCACCCCCTGGGCGGCGAGAATGCGGTCAACCTCCGCGCGCTGTTCGGGTAGAACGTCTGCAAAGATCAGGTTGCAGTTGGTCGTCAGCCGGACGGGCAGGCGAAACCGCTCGACGATGGTTCGAAACGCGCTCTTGTAATTTACGCCGTGGGCGTCGGCCACCCGGCCTTCCTGAACCCACACACCCCGAAACCAGCGGCCATCGCCCTGCGGATGCCAGCCGAGCAGGTCGCCGACGGTGTCCCAGCGTACGTTCCTGGGCGGCCCGGTTTGCCCCCTAAAGCGCTTGCAGACTTCATCTCTGAACCAATCGATGCCCCGCTCGTCGATAAGGTATTTCAAGCGTGCTCGTTTCCGGTCGGTACGATTGCCGTAATCGCGTTGCACCAGCACCACGGCCATGGCGGCGTCGAGCGCCTGGTCACGGGGAATGTAGAAAAGGGGTTTGGCCAATGCCGGGTAAGTGTCGGTTTTGCCGTGCGACATGCCAAAGCCGCCCCCGACGACGACCGTGTAGCCGAGAACCCGGCCATCCACCACGTGGGAAATGAAACCGAGGTCGTTTGAATAAATATCGACGTCGTTTCTGGGCGGAATGGCGATCCCGATCTTGAATTTGCGCGGCAGATAATGCTTCTCGTAGATCGGGTCCGCCTCTCCCTGCGCTGCAGGCGCGCCCAGCTCGAGTTTTTCGCCGTCCAGCCAAATTTCGGCGTACGCCCGCGAGCGGGCCAGAAACTTGCGGCTAAGCTCATGCGCGAGGCGCTGCGCGTCCTCGTGCGCCTCATCCTTCAACGGTGCAGCGGGCGCGATGGTGTTGCGAACAACGTCGCCGCAGCCGCCCCAGGTGGTAATGCCGCTGCCGTTGATCTGCTGAAGGCAACTCTTCAAATTGCCCTTCAGGACCCCGTGAAACTGGATATCCTGCCGCGTGGTAATCCGCAGGGTGCCGTTGCCGAGCTCGGTGGCAGCGCGGTCGTGTTGGAGGTACTGCTCGGCCGTAAGGGCGCCGCCGGGGATTTTCGCCCGGATCATAAAGATCCACGCCTTGTCGAGGCCCTGCTGTTTGCGGGCGATGCGCTGGTCACGGTCGTCCTGCTGGTAACTGCCGTGGAACTTGAGCAACTGGGCCGCTTCCTCTGAAACGTGGGCGGTCGTGCCGTCCTGGATCTCCTCATGGAGTGAACCCCGGAGCCCGTTACTTTCGGCCTTGATTTCTTCGACGTTTTTGGCTGGCATTCTGAGCTGGGAAAAGATAAACTCCATAGACTTATCGACTTTTGCCCGCGCCGCAACTATTAGTTCGGGGTTCGGCGGGCACGACGGCTGAGTTCACACGGCGAATGCGGCGGAAAGGTATTGATTTGCTCCGAAGCCTGGACTTGACGCTGGCATGTGCCCTCAAGACGGCGCTCCGAACTCCGAACCCGATATCGTTTGCCGGGGCGGCGATCCTATCTTAAAGGAGCTGTATGTTTACGGGCACGTACACGGCAATTGTGACGCCCTTTAAGGACGGAAAGGTGGACGAAGCTGCTTTCCGGCGCTTGATCGACTTCCAGGTGGAAAACGGCGTCGACGGGATCGTTCCGGCGGGTACGACCGGAGAAGCCGCGACTCTGGATTATGATGAACACCTGCGGGTTGTGGAGATCGCAGTTGAGCAGGCCGCCAAACGCTGCCTCATTGTCGCCGGGACGGGTTCAAATTCGACGCGTGAAGCGATCGAGCTTTCCCAAAAGGCTGAGCGCCTCGGGGTCGATGGCCTGCTGCTGGCCAGCCCGTATTACAATAAGCCGACGCAGGAAGGTGTTTATCGCCATTACCGGGCGATCGCCGAAGCGGTTTCGACCAAGATCATGTTGTACAATGTGCCGGGGCGCACCGCCGGTGAGATCGGGGTGGACACATGCGTTCGCCTTGCCCGGGACTTCCCGACCATCGTAAGCCTCAAGGAAGCGGGCGGCTCCACCGAGCGCGTGTCATTGCTGCGGAAACAGCTTCCCCGGGAATTCACGATCCTGTCCGGCGACGACCCACAAACCCTGCCTTTCATGGCGGTGGGAGCCGTGGGCGTGGTGAGCGTTGCATCCAACATCATTCCCCGGGAGGTGGTCCAGCTGGTGGCGGCGTTTCGCAAAGGCCACTTCAACGAATCCCTGAACCAACACCTGCGTTGGTACCCGCTGTTTAAAGACTTGTTTTTGGAGTCGAACCCTATCCCGGTCAAAGCGGCGCTACACCTGCTTGGGCGGATTGAGGCCGAGTACCGACTGCCGCTCTGTGAGATGGGGTCCTCGAACCTTGAACGGCTGCGCCGGACGCTCGTCGCGCTTGGCCTGCTATGACGTGTTTGGTGGTCCACGGCGCGACCGGCCGTCTCGGGTCTTTGATCGTTCGAGCGGCCAAGGCCGCCCCTGAGCTGGAGGTGCGCGAAGCTGGCCGGGACACGGATTTGTCGAAGACGCTGCCCGGATGCGATGTGGCCGTTGACGTAAGCCAACCGGCTGGTACGGCCCGTGTGGTGGCGGCAGCGCTTGACACGAACACGCCGGTAGTGATCGGCACCACGGGTCATTCGGCGGCGGAATTGGCGGCAATTCGCGAAGCTGCGCAGAAACTGCCGATTCTCGTAGCTCCGAATTTCAGCGTCGGGGTTAATCTTTTATTTTGGCTGACGCACCGGGCCGTGGCGAGCCTCGGTAAAGAATTCCGGGCCGAGATTTTGGAGCTGCACCATGAGTTAAAAAAGGATGCCCCGAGCGGAACGGCTCAAAAGCTTGGTGAGATCGTCGCGCGCGCGCGCGGCCAAACCTACGCTGAGGTCGTGCGGCATGGCCGGCATGGTTCGAGGGGCGAGAGGCGGCCGGAGGAACTTGGGATGCACGCCATCCGCGGCGGCGACATCACCGGTGAACATACCGTCTATTTGATCGGACCGGGCGAGCGCCTTGAACTCACCCACCGGGCCGGCGGCCGGGAAATCTTTGCCCGCGGTGCGCTCCGCGCTGCCAGGTGGCTGGCGGGCCGGCCGGCCGGGTGGTACGAGATGGCGGACGCACTGGACCTGCCCAGGTGACGGTGGGGGGTAAAAATGCCACAAATGAAGGGCAGAGGCCGGCATCATCTTTGCAGTTAATCCGCCGTGGTCGCCGTGTGAACTCTTCCGCTGCGCCCGCCGTGTGAGTTCATTTGTGGCATTTGTGGCGTTTTTCGGCTTGTGGCATTTTCCTTTATGCGGGTCGGAATTGCTTTGGGCTCAAACCTGGGGAATCGGCTGGGCAACCTCCGGCACGCGTTCCGGGCGGTGCGCCGGCGGCTGCACGAGGGCAGCCGGGAAACTATCCTGGTTTCCTCGATTTACGAAACCACCCCGGTGGACAGCGAGCCCGGGACCGGGCTATACCTGAACGCCGTGATCGAAATCGAATCCGCTTTGCGGCCGGCTGGGTTGCTGGACCGATTGCGCCAGGTGGAAAGCGAGATGGGACGCCCGTCTGCGAGGCCTCGAAACGCGCCACGCGCCATCGATCTGGATGTTTTGTATGCGGGCGACCTGGTGCTGCGGAGCCCGAAGCTTACGGTACCGCACCCCCGCTTGGCGCAACGCGGGTTTGTGCTGATTCCCCTCGCCGAGATCACGCCTGCCCGGGTGCTGCCTGGACAATCCAAATCCGTGACCGAAATATTAAGCGAGCTGCGTTCGGCTGAAGAGATCTGCAAGCTTCGGGAGGCGTTGGATGAGGACTGACAAGGTCGACGGCAAGGTGACGGCAGAGCGGTTGAAGACCTGGAAAGGCCGGCGCGAGAAGATTGCCGCGCTCACCGCTTACGATTACCCGACGGCGCGCCTGCTGGACGAGGCCGGCGTAGACTTGCTGCTGGTAGGCGACAGTCTCGGGATGGTGATCCTGGGCTACCCGGACACGACCTTCGTCAAGCTCGAAGAGGTGGTGCACCACACCCGCGCCGTTGCGCGTGGCGTCCGCCGGAGTTTGCTGGTAGCCGACCTGCCGATCGGCACGTACGGGGACCCCGGCCAAGCGCTTGAAAGCGCGCGCCGGCTGGCGGCGGCCGGCGCCGAGGCGGTAAAGTTGGAAGGCGGCCAGATCCAGGCGGAACAGATTCGGGCGATTACCGCCGCCGGGATCCCGGTGGTGGGGCACATCGGCATGCTCCCGCAGCACGTCCGTGAGGAGGGGGGCTACCGGATCAAAGGAAAAACGGAAGCGGAAAGTGAGTTGCTGAGGCGGGAAGCTGAGGCGGTGGTGGCAGCCGGAGCTTGCGGGGTGGTCCTGGAGTTAGTGACCCCCGTAGCCGCTGAGCGGATCACCCGGGCCATCACCATTCCGACCATCGGAATCGGTTCCGGCCCGAATTGTGATGGCCAGATCCTGGTGGTACACGATCTGGTCGGATTTTTTCCATGGTTTACGCCGAAACACGTCCGGCCCGCGGGCGACGTTGCGGGCGAGATCCGGAAAGCGGCCTCCGGTTTTGTCGAGAAGCTGCACCGCGCCGGCTCATGAAAACCGGCCGTACGGATGGAGACGGCCGAAGAGGCAGGACCATCATCAACCCATCCCCGGTTCCAAAACCCGGCCCATTTGCCGGAATTTCTCATACCGCTCTTCCAGCAGCACGGAAACCTTTTTCTTGGTCAGCACGTCTAGTTGCGCGAGCACGGCCGCCCTCAGGTTCAGGGCAGTCTGGAGCGGGTCGTGGTGAGCGCCCCCCGTCGGTTCTGGAATCACTGCATCGATGATACCAAGTTGCTTCAGGTCGAAAGCGGTCAGCTTTAAAGCCTCCGCTGCCTCCGGGGCATGGCTCCGGTGCTTCCATAAGATCGCCGCGCAGCCCTCGGGGCTGATCACGGAGTAATACGCATTTTCCAGCATCAGGACGCGATCGGCCACCCCGATGCCGAGCGCGCCGCCTGATCCGCCTTCCCCGATCACCACCGCCACGATGGCAGTCCGCAGCTGCATCATTTCACGAAGATTAACGGCGATCGATTCCGAAATGTGCCGTTCTTCGGCTCCGACGCCGGGATAAGCGCCCGGGGTGTCGATCAGGGTTACCACGGGCAGCTGAAACTTTTCCGCCAGGCGCATCAGGCGCAGCGCCTTACGGTAACCCTCAGGGTGGGCGCTGCCGAAATTGCGCCGGATGTTTTCCTTGGTGTCGCGGCCTTTCTGATGGGCCAGCACAACGCATCGGTATTGCCCCAGCCTTGCGAATCCCGCCGGCATCGCCTGGTCGTCACCGAAGAGACGATCACCATGCAACTCGACGAACTCGGTAAAGGCTTCACGCAGGTAATCCAGCGCAAACGGCCGGGCGGTATGGCGGGCAATCTGGATCCGCTGCCAGGCGGAAAGGTTCTGGTAAATTTCGCGACGGGTACTTTCAATTTTGGCCTCCATCGATTTCACCTCGCGTTCGAGATCAATCGCCTGGAGTTTGGAATGTTTCCTAAGCTCTTCGAGCTGTTTTTCCAGCTCGAGGATCGGCTTTTCAAAATCGAGGGGGGCAGGTTTCATTCGACAACGAGAGGGGTACTCTTGCTGACCAAGGCGAAGAGCTCTTCCAGATCAGCCGGGCTAAGCATAATCCCGGTGGCCGGTTTCGGTGCGTTCGGCGCCTGCGGATTCGTTTCCGAAAAGATGATCAGTCCTGAGTGGTTTGTCACAATCCAGCGGCTGCTGCCCAGGTAACGTTTGTCGCCGAAGCCTACGCGAGCCCCGGCGAACCACGCAATCTTTTCGCTTACTTTATATTGGCCCGGCATAAGGCGGGGAGGCATCTTGAAATCCAGCGGCTTATACCATTTGAAGAAGGCGCCCCGGTTGAGCAGCGTCACCCATTGTTTTTTCAGGTTGATCGTCAAGCTGAACTGACCCGACGGGATGATAAGCCGGCGACCGGGGTGGAGGGTCGGGTTCGAGAGACCGTTGGCTTTGAAGATCAGTTCGGGAGTGGCCTTTGTTTTTGCCGCGATTCTGCCGATCGAGTCACCGCGGGCCACGATGTACTCGGTCTTGTTTGGACCCGGGTCCGGCGAGAAGAAAGCCTGCAGGTTCAGCGTGCCGAGGATCTGACGCGCCTCGTCCGAACTTGGTGAGGCGGGGAAGCTCTGAATGATCGAGACAAGGGTATCGCGGGCCGAGGGCACGTCGTCACCGGTAAGCAAGTGCTGTCTGACGGCTTGGAGCATCGGCAGAACCGGGTCGGGGGTCGGCGTTACCACCGGCTGGCCCTTTTTTGCCAGTTGATATTCCTTCTTCTTGAAGAACAGCTCGTACGCCAGAAAACCGCCGCCGCCGAAAATCGTGACCGCCAAGCCGGTGATGATGAAGGCTTTGACAAACGCGTTCATAGCGCCGCGGCAAAGCGCGGCACAGAACCTCCCGGGTACCAGGTTTTACCCATGATTACGGCAATAGCCGGCTCCCTGTCCAGCTGAAGCGCTTGACGCGACAAAGGGGACTGCGACCACAGGAAAGGGCGTTAGAGCAGGCCGCGCCGTTTAAAATCGAAAATATTGATATTGGTGGAGAGCTGGACCAGGTCAAAGGTGAATTTCAGGAGACAAATCTCCCAGCCTTCTTCCACTCCCTGGATGACGGCACTCCCGCTGCGCTCCGCTTCAGGGATCTGCCGTTCCACCCGATCGAGCACGGCTTCAAGGCGATCGTGGACGAGGATGTCCGAAAGATCGCTTTTACGGATTTCAAACCCGTATTTCAGAAAAGCGGCGTGCCGGGCCTGCAGCATTCGGGCGAACTGCTGGGCGTCTTCGCCGAACCCCTCCAGGAGCAGACGCGAGGCATGGTCGGGCGTAACGATTTGGGGCCGGTCAGCCGAGATTCGCCCATCGCGCACGCGGATTTCGCCGACGCTGTCCATGAGCTCGGACACGAGGTAAAAGCGGAAGTTCGTTGTCCCGAAGGTATCGATTCGCCGGTCCGGCGAGACGACTACTCTGGTGTTTTCTAACGCGTACTGAACGTCGTGCGCAGGGTACATAACCAAATTAGGAGGAGTTAAGATAACTCAGGACCCTTCGCTTACAATCCGATGTCGCCGGGCCCTCCATTCCAGCCCCCGCCCGACTCCCGCCCTGATGCGACCAAAAAAAGAACACGGTGGAAACTTCCACCGTGTAAAACCGCGTCTTGCCTTTCGGGGATTCGCCGCCCGGGTTTCAGGGGGCGGACGGGACAGCCACCTTATTTCGCGCGGTCCTCAATGTAACGGATCACGTCGCCGACGGTCTGGAGCTTCTCGGCATCTTCGTCCGGTACTTCGACTGAAAATTCCTCCTCGAAGGCCATCACGAGTTCTACCGTATCCAGCGAGTCAGCGCCGAGGTCCTCAATGAAAGAGGCGTTAGGAGTTACCTGCTCGGGGTTGACGCCGAGTTGTTCGACGATGATCTCCTTCACCTTCTCTTCAACGGATTTTTCTGACATAAACTGGCGTTTCTCCTCGGTTGTGGTTAAGACGCGGCTACGTTTAATGACGAAGCCCGGTGATGGGAACTAAATTAAATGCGGCAAATAGCAACACTTTTCTCGGCCCCTGAACCCGGCGAGCGCGATAAATCCCGCGGGAGTTTCGTTGTACCCCAGAACCGGTCAGCCGGGAAATGCGTTTATATTAGGATCTGGTGCCTTTTTAGTTGACCTGGGAGCCAGAATCGCCAGTCTAGACGCCCTCTAGGGGCGAACCAGTCTATAGTGTTTTTTAAAGCCTTTTAATTGATATCTTCCGACCATGGCGGACCCAAACTCCTCCCTTGACCTTCGTTTGACGCCGGACTGGCTCAAAGAGTCCGGGCCGGCGAACCGCTACGCTGATTTCGAGGGAGACAACCCCGAGCGTAGGCGCGGCGGGTTTCAGCGTCCCGGCAGCCGCCGTGATGACAACGCGGGGCGCCGTCGCGCCCCGGATGACCGGCCGCGGCGCGGCGCGTCGGATCGCCGCGGGCCATTTGGCGCGAGACCTTCCCAGGCCGACCAGCGCCGTCCGAGCGGCGCTCCCGCCTACGGCGGTAGCCAACCATCGTCGGAGCGTCCGGACCGCTCCCGCGCGGTCTCCTCACGGGAGGAATCCGCCCCGATCGCCGGCCCGACGGCGGAACCCGCACCGGTGCAGATCGATTTCCTGCCGGAAGAGCGCGCGTTCGGCAAGATCATCCAGCAAATCAAGTCCGGCCACATCGCTTACCCGCTGTTTGGGCTAGCCCGGATGTTCCTGGAACGTCCGGAGCGGCACCGGGTTCGAATCCGTTCACTGGACAACAGCACCGTATTGTACCAGTTGGGTGATCATGGGCCGGTGGCGATGGAGGCGGCTGCCCTGGAACGGATCGCGTTGAGCGAGCACAAAAATGAGTTTTACGAGACGGAAGTCATCGAGAAAGAGCCGATCAAAGGCAATTTCACTTCCGTGGCGCGCTGCACCTTGAGTGGCCGGCTGCTCGGCCCCACCAATTACCATACGTTCCAGACGGTGGTTCGCTCACTGTACGAACAGCGTTTCAGCCGCCGGATGAGCTTCGAAGAGTATCGCCGCACCATCGAAAGCACGACTGATCCGGACCTGGTCAATCAATGGAAGGAAGACGCGCGCAAGTCGACCGTTTATAAAACCAAAGCCCAGGGTGAAGAGACCCCGGAAACTTTCGACAGCCTGGCGGCAGTGGAACAACATTTCCGGGCACACCACCTGAACTCGGTGGTGAAACCGTGCCTGGCCGCGGAAATTTCCGGTGATATTGCCCGTCACCTCCCAGACCGCGGCATCGTCGCGGCAATCCGGGTGGCGCGTGACCGGGAAAATCGTTTTCCGGCCCAGATCGCAGGCGCGTTGCGTCATGGGCTGAATCAAGCCGGCCTGCACGTGTTCAAGCACAAGAAGCGGATTTTATACATCTCGACGGTGCGGCCCCAGCTTTTCAGCTCGAACCAGACGCAGCTCTCTACCGGCTTGGCAGCGGTGCTGGCGACGTTGCGCTCGTACCCGAAAATCACGCGCAAGCAGCTCGCCGAGAAGGTATTGACTAAAGTTCTGGGGCAACCGCTGCCGAACGAAACCTCACCGGAGTACCAACAGGCCAAGACCGCCCTGGCCGGCGACTTGATCTGGCTGGCCAAGGCAGGGCACATCATCGAATTTGCCGACGGCACGCTTGACCTGCCGCTGCCGCCAAAGGCGCTGGAGGAGAAGGGACATGCCAAGGCAGGGCATGAGGCGGCGCCTACCCATGCCGCCGCCGAGGAGGCGGAAGTGACCGGTGAACCCGAGGCGGAAGCGCCAGTTGAGGCTGGTTTGGAGGAAGAGCTGAGACCGGATTCAGCGCATCAGCCGGCGCCGCTGGCCGGTACGGAAGCGCCCGCCGCCGATGCGGCCCAGCCCGAATCGGCCCAACCTGGAAGCGCGCCCGCAGGGCCGGCCGAAAGTCTCGCTGACGCGGCTGGAGTGAGCAGCGTTACCATGCCCGGCGAATCGGAAGCTGGCGCAGTCGGTATCACGACGGGCGACACGCCGGCAGATGCAGCCGGCGCGGCCCCATCAACTGCTCCGCAGGCGGCGCGGTTACCGGAGCAGGAACCGTCCGGCGGCTCCGGCCAGCCGGTCGAAGACGAGCGCCACCACGTAGAGGACGAGCCGAGCACCGAGGCTGAGTGGGTGACCGCCAATGTGCGGTAGTAACTGCCGGGTGTCGGGTGTTGGCCGTCCCTCAGGGACAAAGACCGGCGCCCGTCACCCAGATCTGGGAAAAGGAAACCCTGAAGTCCCGGGCTGCTTTCCGGCTGTCCTTCCGGGGCAGAAACCAACCCTCGGCACCCGACACTCACCACGCTTCTTTGGACATTGATCCAGGGCTGAATTGCTTTTAGAGATGGGGTATGCGCATCATGCGGTATCTCTCCCAGCACGGCGACGTTCGTTACGCGGCGGAACAGGCCGATGGCCGGAGCCTGGAACTGGACGGTGATCTGTTCGGCCATTTCGAGGTTTCAGGTCGTGAGGCTCGTATGGTGAAGCTGCTCGCACCGGTGGCGCCGAAAGCGATTCTCGCGATCGGGCTGAATTACATGAAGCACGCCGCGGAATCAGGCAGCAAAGTGCCCGAACGGCCGATGCTTTTCATCAAATCGCAGAACGCCCTCCAGAACCCGGGCGATCCGATCGAGATTCCGCGGTACTTACCGAGTGAAGAGGTGGACTACGAGGCGGAACTGGCCGTGGTGATCGGCCGTGATTGCAAGAATGTGCCCGTGGAGGAAGCGTACGACTATGTCTTGGGCTATACCGCCGGAAACGACGTGAGCGCGCGCGACTGGCAGCGACGCCTGGGCGGCGGCCAATTTTGCCGCGGCAAGAGCTTCGATACGTTCGCCCCGCTCGGCCCGGCGATGGTGACGAAGGACGATATTCCGGACCCGCAAACGCTTCGAATCATCAGCCGCGTCAACGGTGAAGTGCGCCAGAACTCCTCCACGGCCGACATGATTTTCAACGTGGCAACGCTGGTTTCTTTTTTAAGCGGCAGCACGACTTTGTTTGCGGGCACGGTGATCCTGACCGGCACGCCGGAAGGGGTCGGCATGGGCATGCAGCCTCCGCGCTATCTCCGCGAGGGCGACATCGTGGAGGTCGAGATCGAAAAGATCGGCATCCTCAGCAATCCTGTGGTAAACGAATCGGTGTGACCGGGGCAACGGCCAGCCATGGCCTTTGCCGGCCGGACCCGCACGTGGTCCCGGCGGTGCCGCACGACCGTACATTTGATGTCGCCTTTTCAACTAGCCTCTGAATTCACGCCGCGCGGCGACCAGGCACAGGCCATCGAGCAGCTTGTGCGTTCGCTTACGGCGGGCAACCGTCACCAGACGCTCCTGGGCGTGACGGGATCGGGCAAGACCTTCACGGCAGCCAACGTCATTGCCGCGCTGGGCAAGCCGGCACTGGTGATCTCGCATAACAAAACGCTTGCGGCCCAGCTTTACAGCGAGTTCAAGCAGTTTTTTCCCAGTAACGCGGTCGAATACTTTGTAAGCTACTTCGACTATTATCAGCCCGAAGCTTACATCCCGCGAACCGATACTTACATCGAGAAGGATTCGTCTATCAACGAGGAGATCGAACGGCTGCGCCTGTCCGCCACGAGTTCGCTTCTGTCTCGAAAAGACGTCATCGTCGTAGCCAGCGTGTCCTGCATCTATGGTTTGGGGTCCCCTGAGGACTACGCCAATATGGTGTGCACCGTCACGCGCGGCCAGCAACTTTCGCGTGAGACGTTCCTGGCCCGGCTGGTAGACATGCTCTACGAACGGAACGACATCGCCCTGACGCGCGGCCGCTTCCGGGTTCGGGGCGACGTCGTCGAGGTTTGCCCGGCCACGTTCGATGAGGAAGCCATCCGAGTGGAGTTTTTCGGGGACGAGATCGACTTGGTCACGCGTTTTGACCCGCTCACGGGCACCGCCAGTGAAGCCTTGGATCGGTTTGTGTTCTTTCCGGCTAAACAGTTCGTGACCCCGCACGACAAGATGCAGCGGGCGGTAAAGGCGATCCGGGCGGAACTGGAAGAACGGGTCCGGTGGTTTGAAGGGCAGGCAAAGTTCCTGGAAGCGCAACGGATCAAGATGCGGACGGAGTTTGATCTCGAGATGATGCAGGAAATGGGATTCTGCAACGGGATCGAAAACTACTCGCGGCACCTCAGCGGCCGTGAAGCCGGTTCGCGACCCTACACCCTGCTCGACTTTTTCCCGCGCGACTTTCTGCTGGTGGTCGATGAATCGCACGCCACCATTCCGCAGATCGGCGGCATGTACGAAGGTGACCGCTCCCGCAAGCTGACCTTGGTCGAGTACGGGTTTCGTCTCCCGAGCGCGTTGGATAACCGGCCGCTCAACTTTAAAGAGTTCATGGAGATGGCCGGCCAGATTCTTTATATCAGTGCCACGCCGGCGGATTTTGAGATTGATAATTCCGTTGTGGGCAACCAGACCTACCTCCCCCACTCTCGTGACCGGATCGGTCAGGAAGAAACGCAGCCGGCGTTACTGCCCGTGCTTACGGGCCGGACCCGTCCTGAGCTCAAGATCCACACCCCGGGCACGCGCCTCATCGTCCAGCAAATTATCCGGCCGACGGGCTTGCTTGATCCTAAGATCACCGTACGGCCGCTCAAGGGTCAGATCGACGAAACCATCGAGCTCTGTCGAAAACGGGCCGAGGCTGGCGAAC
>JAFAUY010000374.1 GCA_019243005.1 Verrucomicrobiota bacterium
CCCGGGCTTCCGGTCCTTCGTCCTTGTCACGGCCGTCGTTGTCGGTTTGGGGCTCTGGGTCCTTCTGCACCATACGAAGTTTGGCGCCCTCGTCCGCGCCGGAGTTGACAATCGTTGGATGGTTGCGGCGCTGGGGATCAACATCGAACGGATTTTTGCCCTGACCTTTTTGTTAGGCGGCCTGCTGGCCGGCTTCGGGGGCGCGATCGGCGGCTCTTACCTCGCCTTCGGTCCCGGAACGGATTTCATCATTTTGACGTACGCGCTGGTTGTCGTGATCCTTGGCGGGATGGGAAGTCTGGCCGGCTCGGCCATCGGCGCCGCGGTCGTCGGTCTGGTTGACAGCTTCGGCCGGACTTACTTCAGCGAACTCGCGATTTTTCTCCTGAGTGGCACGTTGATCCTGGTGCTGGCCTTCCGGCCTCAAGGTCTCTTTGGGAAACCGAGCTGATGCGAAAAGAATCCTCGTCGCTGGTCGCCGGTTTCGTGGTGGCGCTCGCCGCCTTGACCCTCCCCGGATGGCTGGGCGCCTACTACGTGCAGTTGGCGACCCGGAGCTTGATCATCGGCATGGTGACGATGAGCTTCGTCCTGCTGGCCGGCTACAGCGGCATGGTGTCGCTTGCGCAAATGTCTTTCTTCGCCATGGCCGGATACGTGATCGGCGTCGGCGTAAAAACCCACCAGTTGCCATTCGTGATTGCCATTCCGTTGGCGATCTTCGGGGCAACGCTGCTCAGCGCGCTTTTCGCAACGGTCGCGATCCGAGCTCAGGGAAACTACTTTCTGATGATGACCTTGGCTTTAGCCCAGTTGTTTGAGGGCGTCGCGATGCAGTGGGTATCCGTGACGAACGGCTACAACGGGATTGCCGGGGTACCGCGTCCGGTTCTGTTTGGCCTTTGGTCCTTGCAGGATTCGGCGCCTTTGTACTATGCCAGCCTGGGTTGTACGGCCGGCTGCTTTGCCCTGCTTCGACATTTGTTAGGTTCACCGCTTGGCCTTTGCCTTCGGGGCGTCCGGGAAAACCCGCGACGGCTGTCCGCACTCGGCTTTAACGTGCAGATGTACCGTTTTATTGCGATTGTGGTTTCGGGCGCCGTGGCCGGTGTAGCCGGGGTCCTCGGCGTTTTTCAGAGTGGGGTCATTGCGCCGCACACCGCTAACCTGCAGAACGCGGTCATGGTGGTGATGGCAGCCCTGGTTGGGGGCGTGTCCCGGCTCGAAGGCGCCATCCTGGGCTCGTTTGTCACCGTATTCCTCGTTGCGGTGACGAGTTCTTTGACGCCTCGCTACTGGATGATCGTCGGGGCGATCTTCACCGCGGTCGTGATTTTTTTGCCGAACGGTCTACTGGGGAAACGGCTCCGCCGCAAGCGAGGGGATGAACGCCTTCCCTGGATCGTCCGGCGAGCGCCGATGGATTAAGTTAAGCTTACGGAGGCCTTGATTTGGGTTTCAGGGCTGACCCGCTCACGCCGCCATTCGAGCCTATGCAGGAAGATTACCCCTCTTCAATTAAGCCAAAGTCCGTGGAAGATCTAAATGGATCGCCAACCAGCGACGCGCCTTTTTCCAGGACGGTTCGCCAGGAACGCATCGCCGAATACGTTTTGCAACATTCTTCCGTCCGGGTCCAGGAACTCGCTACGAAGTTCAACGTTAGCGTCATGACGATCCATCGGGACCTCGAGGATTTGAAACGGCAGGGCGTACTGCGCAAAGTGCGGGGCGGCGCCACGGCCCAACCTTCCAGCCTTTTCGAGAGCGACATCCGTTACCGGGCAACCATAACCCCACGCGAGAAGGCGGCCATCGCGCGTTCGGCCTCTCGGCTGGTCGAACCCGGACAAGCGGTGATGCTCGATGACTCAACCACCTCGCTCGCGCTCGCGAAACTGCTGCCCGCTTTCGAATACCTGACGGTCATCACCAATTCGCTTTCGGTGCTACGCGAGCTCAGCCCGCACAAGCACGTTCATTTGGTAGCGCTCGGGGGTGATTACCTGCCCCACTACGACGCGTTTGCGGGTATCCTGTGCGAACAAGCGATCACCTCTCTACGGGTCAACCTGCTCTTCACCTCCACGTCGGCGGTGCTGAACCTGATGGCGTACCATCAGGAACAAGGGATAATTCAGGTAAAACGCGCGATGATAAATTCAGCCGAACGCTCCATCCTGCTGGTAGACAGTACGAAGTTCGGACGGTCCGCGCTCCACCAGCTAGCACGGTTGCAGGATTTCGATCTGGTCATTGTGGATGACCGGCTGGCAAGCCCGACTTTGCAGGAGATGCGCAACGCCGGCATAAACGTGGAATTAGCGACGGTCGCCGATTCGGGCTTTTAGCGGATCACGACGGCCAGCAGCCGGAACACTTCCGCGGCCAGTAAACAGCCCAGGGTAGCGACGGCCATGGCGCAGGCAGCTTGCAGGTTGTCACTCCGCCGGAACCGTTCGACGGCCCTTCGGAGGGCGAAAGTGGGGGACGTTTCTGAGAAGCCCGCTCGAAAGGAGGTCTTTTCAGGCACGTAGCCTTCCGCGCGCAGGTAGTCCAGCAGCACGGCCGTTTCGAAGGCACCCGGTTCTTGCCGGTTCCGGCTTTCGACGGCGGTCGCGCCGTCAGCTTCCCGGTAGATTCGGAGGTTTTGCCCTCGAATTCGTATTTGGTGCAGCGCCCGGCGGGGCCCTTTGCGGCGCCCCGGGACCCGGAGCGCCCTTGGGGTATTTTGCATTCTCTCTTTATCGGGCCCTCCTGCCCCGGCCTTAACCGGGATGTAAGGTCCGGGGCGCTTTTCGCTCAAGCATCGGCACCATTGGAGGCGCGTGAGCACCGGCCATCATAAAAGAAATTGAAACAGGATTTTTATACGTTATGTATTCTGCGATCCCATGCACCACCCGCAGCTCAAAGCCTTCGCCCGCGCCCGGAACATGCGGCCAAACCGTGAGCCGGTGATTGCTCACGCAAAAAAAAAGCTTGGCGGCACGAGCCTTTCAGTTTAACAACTGGTGTTCAAATGAACATTGAACCCTGGCTGCTTGAATGCCGACGTGAACTTACCCGTATGGCCCGCCCGTTGGAAGCAAAAATTGAAGGGCACGCCGACTTGGTGCTTTGGACGTTTTCACCCATCGTGGCTTTAGGGTTGGCGCTTGACCGGTCGCCGCTTTCAGGACGCCACGTTCCGCTGCTTGGACAATTGGTTTTCCTCGTCCTGATCGCGCTGTTGCTACCCTTGCCGTGGTTATTCGGTTCCTTGCGCCGCGCGGCACTTGAGGGCCGCTCACGTAACCGCCGCAAGATTTCGGGATTAAACTTTGCAAGCTTAATCAGCGTATTCCAGTGCGGGCTGATCTGCGCTTCAAGTGGGTTTCTGGCGTTGTTCGTGTCGTGCGTCGTTCACCGCAACCTTCAGGGCGGATTTGAATGTCTGGCGATGGCGGTTCTGGCGATCGTCGCGCTTTGGGAAACGCTTTACGTTGAAGAACGGGTTGCCCGGCCGGGAACCGCCAACGCGGGGCTGGCGGCCTGGATTGCGCGCTTGAAGTTTGACGTGATCGCCACGCTGGCTTCGTGCGGGCTGGCCTGTGTGCTCTTTTACGCCTTCTTGCGGCTGTCGATCCTTCCGGGATAAAGCGTCCAGGCGTCCAAAGCGTCCGGACGGGCCGGCCGGAATGAGGTGATGGAACCGGCGACACGGTCTGGCCACGCCACGCTGCTCACCCGGAAAACTTTTTCGCGTGCGCTTTCAATTCGTCAAGGCCAACGAATTCCAGGGCAGAAGCGTGCGTTGCTTCCAGGATAACGGGCGGCGCCACGCCGGCTTCAAGCGCATCGGTCCAGCGGGTCACGCAAAGGCACCAGCGGTCTCCCGGCTTTAGTCCGGGAAAATCGAATTCCGGGAGCGGTGTGATCAGGTCGTTGCCGTGGGCGCGGCTGAATTCCAGAAATTCGCGGGTCATTTCCGCGCAGACGAAATGCATTCCGCGATCGGTTGCATCCGTGCGGCAAAAGCCATCCCGGAAGTAGCCGGTGCGCGGCTTGAGGCAACAGCACCGTAAATCGGTGCCGAGAACATTACGGGCGGACCATGCGCGCGGGACTTCGCCGAAGGAGGGCATACGGTAGGGGGTAACAGAGTAACGGGTGGCAGCCAAGCCGCTATAAGTTACGCGTTCTTTGATTGTGAGTCACGCGCTGCCCGTTACGCGTTACCGGCTACAGTGCATTGGTGTGCTGGCGCAGGTGCAGGGTACGAAACTCGACGGGTTGCATGCCGTGGTACCGGCGGAACAACCGGCGGAAATAATCGGTCGTTTCAAAACCGCAGGCGGAAGAGATCTCTTTCACGTTAAGCGCGGTGAGCAGCAGAAGGTTTCTGGCGTGCTGCATGCGGCAACGGTGGATGGCTTCGGTAAGGCTGTGGCCGAACGCTTCGCGGTAAATGCGTCCGAGGTAATCCGGGTTGCAGCACAAACCGGCGGCGATTGCGGAAGCGGTGATCGGCTCCCGGAATCGTTTGGTGATCATCACGTGAGCCTGAGAGGCCAGGCTGGCGGCACTTTGGCTGCGGCCATTTTGCCGGGAGGATTGAGCCGCCAACTCAAGGAGCATAAGTTTAAGCAGCACGCTGGCGTAATTAGGTTCGAGGCGGGCCTGTTCCTGGTCATCGAGGAACCGGTGAAAAAGCTCCACCAACCGGAGTGATTCCGGCAAAAGGGTGCATTGCGGGACGGTTACCGCCGCGGAAGTCTGGGCTCGGGCGCGAATGCGGAAATGAACCCAGTAAAAAGCTGTGTCGGGCTGGTAGGGAGCGAGCGGCCCGTGGCGCCGTCCCGGCCAGAGCACCAGGGTGTGACCCGGGCCGAGCTCAAAACGTTGTTTTTCCTCCCAAAGGCGCAACGTCCCGGAACGCATCAGGATCAGTTCCCAGGAATCGAGTTTTCGTTCCGGGTGCCACCCGGAACCCGGCGATACGAAAAGCCCGCCGTTGCAGGCGTCCAAGGCGGTAACGCTGGAGATTCGGAGCGTGGAAGGTTTGGCTATGCCGGGGGGGTGCATCGAGGGTCGGAATCGTCCGGGTTTTCTACGGGTCAGTTTAGTTGTGGCGGTGCACGGGTCCAATAGAATAAGACATGGATTCTCGTTGGTTCCCCCTGCCACGGCGCCAAGTGACGATTCAGGACGGATTCTGGAAGCGGTGGCGAGACCTGATCGGTCAGACCACGTTGTCTCACCAGTTTAACCAGTTGCAAAACGAGGGTCAGATCGATGCGATGAAGCTTGACCGAAGGTTTCACCGCGGGTGGGAGCTTGCCGACCCGTGGCTTTCCGCCGGGTATTGGGGCGGGAGCGTTTTTTGGGATTCCGACCTGGCGAAGTGGTTGGAGGCTGCTTCCGGCCGGTTGGAACAGCATGCCGACCCGGCTTTGGAGGCGCAGGTAGATCAAATCATCGGCCTGTTTGAACAAGCGCAACTACCCGACGGTTACGTTAACTCCCATATCCTGACCTGGCGCCCGCAGCATCGATTCAAGAACCTGCGTGATTTGCACGAGTTGTACTGCGCAGGCCACTTGATCGAGGCGGCCGTGGTGCACTTTGAAGCTACCGGAAAAGATCGTTTACTCAACGTTGCGCGCCGGTTTGCTGATCTCCTCATCAGCAAATTCGGTCCCGGACCCGGCCAGCTCCGGGGCTACCCGGGCCATCCCGAGGTCGAACTCGCCCTCATGCGGCTGTACCGGGTCACGGGCGAAAAGCGGTACCTCGACCTTTGCCGGTTCTTCATCAACGAACGCGGCCGGAGCCCGAATTATTTCGAGCAGGAAGCCGTTCAACGCCTCGACACGCGCCCCTTCCGGCCGGGGCATCCGGGATCGCCGTTCGCGTACATGCAAGCCCACGAGCCGATCCGGCAGCAGACGAAAGTGGTCGGGCACGCGGTGCGGGCGATGTACCTTTTTGCCGGCGCCGTCGACCTCGCGCTCGAGGACGGCGATGAAGAACTGCTCAACGTCTGTGAACGCCTGTGGCAGGACGTGGTGACGACGAAACTGTACGTGACGGGCGGAATCGGTTCAGCGTCTGAAAACGAGGGGTTCACGCGCGACTTTGATCTGCCGAACGAGAACGCCTATGCCGAGACCTGCGCATCGATCGGGTTATTTTTGTTTGCGCATCGCCTGCTCCAGGCGCGCCTTCGGGGTGAGTTTGGCGACGTCATGGAGCTGGCTTTATACAACAACATTCTCTCCGGCATCAGCCTCGACGGGAAAGCGTTCTTCTATGACAACCCCTTGATGAGCCGGGGCCGGCACCGGCGTGTTCCGTGGCCGTGGTGGTGCCCGTGCTGTCCGCCTAACCTGGCCCGGCTGGTCAGTTCCTTGTCCGGCTACTTGTATTCCGAGCGGGAGGGGGAAGTGGCGGTACACCATTACGTCACCAGCGAGGCACGCGCGCGGATCGTCACTTTGAATGTGACGAGCGGGTTGCCGTATTCCGGCCGCAGCGTGGTCAAAGTACAACCGAAACAATCGGCCGAACTTACCCTGTGGTTCCGGCTGCCGGATTGGTCGCGCGGAAGCCACCAGGTCCGGGTTAACGGCGCTGAGGTAACGCCGGCGCCGGTCGACGGTTACCTGCCGATCCGCCGGACGTGGGCGGAGGGCGACGAAGTCGAGCTGCAATTTTCGATGCCGGTGCGCCGGCGGTTTGCGCGCCCGGAAGTCGAGGCCGATCGGGGACGGGTCGCGCTTAGCCGGGGGCCGCTGGTTTACTGCCTCGAGCAAGCGGACAACGGCCCCGACCTGGAGGGCGTGATCGTGTCGCCGGAAGCCGAATTTCAAGCAGTCGAACGGCCCGATCTATTGGGCGGCGCAACCGTGCTGACCGGACCTGGGTCGCGCGAGGAGGTTCGAACGAAGCAGCTTTACACGGACGAACCGCCGCCAGTTGAACGTGTGACGCTCACCGCCGTACCGTATTATACCTGGGACAACCGTGAGCCGGGGGAGATGCAGGTTTGGGTCCGGTATGGCTCTTCCTAACGAATTCAGGATATGAACCCGTTTGAAGCCCTATCACGCTGGTGGATCACCGCGGCTGCGGTCGTCATCACGGCGATCCTGCTTTCCCCTTTTTACTGGGTATTGCTTGGGAGCTTCATGACCCCGGCAGAACTCTTCGCCACCCATATCGTTTTGATACCCACGCACTGGGCCGTGGGGAATTGGTCGGAGGCGTGGACCCGCTTGTGGCCGCACGTGCGCAATAGCCTGATCGTCAGCGCGGCGACCTCGATCGGCACGCTTCTCTTCACCGCCCCGACCGCTTACTCCGTAAATTGGCTGAAGCCACGCGGCCGCCAAGCGCTCTTCTCGTTCATGCTCGTGACCCAGATGCTGCCGGCCATCGTGTTCGTGATCCCGTTGTTTATTGTCTTCTCCAAGATCAACCTCGTGAACACCCTGTTTGGTCTGATTCTGGCCGACATGACGTTCACGATTCCGTTCGCCCTGATTATGTTATCCGCCTACATGAAGGACTTGCCGTACGAGCTGGTTGAGGCAGCCCTCGTGGACGGGGCCAGCCAGTTGCGCGCCTTTTTTATGGTCGTTCTGCCCGTCACGCTTCCGGGGCTCATCACCGTCGGCATCTTTAGTTTCCTGATTCCCTGGGGCGACCTCATCTTCGCGCTTAGCCTCATCACGGAGGGCGGCCTGCAGCCGTTGACGCTTGAGCTCTACAAGGCCGTGGGCCAGTACGGAATCGACTGGGCGTTTCTGTTGCCGGGCAGTGTCCTTACGGCGATCCCGGCCGTCTTGTTCGTCATCGGCGCAAGCCGGTTCATTTTGGCAGGCGTGACCCGTGGCGCCATCAAATGACCTTTCCCCAGAACAAACATGAAAATCAACGCTAAGACGCCAGCAAACAATCCGTCGACGGTCAGCGCACCGGACGGCAAACCGGCGGCTGCGGATCAACCTCGGCTCGCAGGAAGAAAAAGGGCCCGTTTCGACACGATGCCCTACCTGTTTATCCTGCCTTGCGTTCTTTTCTGCCTGATTCTGCTGCTCTATCCGGTGATCTACAGCCTGACCCTGAGTTTCCGCCAGGCCACGGTCGACACCTTTGTGAGTGGGGATATGCCGTTCAACGGGCTTACCCAGTACCAGGCCGCCCTGGCCGACCCGGTTTTCTGGAGGGCGGTCATTGACACCGTTCTGTTCGCGTTTTTCAGCATCTTGTTCCAATTCTCGATCGGCTTTCTGCTGGCGCTCCTTTTCCAGGCTAACTTTCCGCTCAAGAACGTCTGCCTGGCGCTGCTGCTGATTCCGTGGGTGTCGCCTGTCCTGACGGCTGCGAACATTTTCAAAGGCCTATTCAATGAGGCCGGCCCGATTAACCAAATCGGCCACCTGATCGGCCTGGGGCCGATCCCGTGGCTGGCAAACCCGGCTTACGCCTTTCCGGCAACCATTGTGGCCAACATCTGGATCGGTTTCCCATTCAACTTTATCCTCTTGTACGCGGGTATGCGCAGCATTCCGCCGGACGTTTACGAGGCGGCGAGGATTGACGGGGCGCATTACTGGCAGCGGGTGGCCAAAATCACGCTGCCGATGTTGAAACCGGTCTCGGTGGCGGTGCTCATGCTCGGGACCATCTATACGGTGAAGGTGTTTGACCTGGTCTGGATCATGACCGGCGGCGGGCCCGCCAACGCGACTCACCTCTTATCCACCTATGCCTACCAGGTGGGCTTCTCGCTGCTGAACTTCGGCGAGGCTGCGGCTATCGCGACCCTGATGGTCCTGCTGGTGCTCCTGCTCAACCTTGTACAGTTGCTTTTGCGACGCGCGTGAGCGGCCCGGCATCTATCGATCCGCCGCTCAAGACTTTAAACCCAAATCAGAAAACGAAATGAAAAGCAATACCCCCCGAAAATCCGGGCTCGGCTGGTTAAGCCTGCTCGGTTGTGCCCTCATTACGGGAGCCGGGCTGGCGAATGCGCCGGCCGAAGTGACCACCGTCGAGATCGTCCACTACTTTGATGTGCAAGGTCAGACCGATGCCCTAAACCAGCTTCAGAAAGACTTTGAAGCCGCCAACCCCGATGTGAAGGTGCACTACACTTACGTGCCGTTTGCGGAGTTGGTCAGCCGCACCCTGCAGATGGCGGCCGTGCACAAGCCACCGGCCATTGCCGCAATCGATAACCCGGACGTGCTGCGCGTCGCCAAGGCCGGCATTCTCATGGATATCGCCGCCGAGGTTGGTAAGTTCCAGGTCTGGAGCGACATTTATCCCGGACCCAAAGCCGCGGTGACCGACGGCAGCAAGGTTTACGGCATGCCGATCGGCAGCAACAGCCTCGCCATCTTTTACAATAAAAAGATGCTGGCTGACGGCGGGGTGACCTCGCCGCCCAAGACCTGGGCCGAACTCACTGAAGCCGCCGCCAAGACGACCAAGGCCCCGGTCTATGGGATCGCCTTTTCCGCGGTAAACACGGAAGAAGCCACGTGGCAGTGGGAACCGTTCCTCTGGAGTAACGGCGGCAGCCTGGGCGACCTTGACTCGGAAAACGCCCGGGCCGCTCTGCAGCTCTGGGTCGATTGGGTGAAAAAAGGGGTGGCTTCCCGTGACGTCGTGAACTGGAACCAGGGCGACGTGCCCAACCAGTTCATTACCGGGCGCGCGGCCATGATGGAAATCGGGCCCTGGATGCTCGGGGCCGTGAAGAAGAGCGGCGTCGACTTTGGGATCACGACCATCCCCGTGCCGAAGGAAGGCGAGAAGCCGGTGGTGCCGCTGGGCGGCGAGGTCTGGTGTGTTTTGAAGGGTGACTCCAAGGTTGAGCAGGCGGCCATCAAATTCATTCAATTTACGCAAGATCCTGAACGGCTGCGGAAGATTTGCGACACGTTCAACTACATTTCGTCCATCCGCAGTGTGGCCCAGCAACAGGGACAGGCGAATGCCGAGTTGCAGCCATTCGTAGAGCAAATGGATACCGCCCGGGCCCGGTCGCAGGACGGCGGGGCGCAGTACCCGGCGATCTCGTTGGCGGCGCGGACCGCCATCCAGAAGGCGTTGACGGGTCAGGCCAGCGTCGAAGCGGCGTTGAAAGAGGCGGCGGCGAAAATCAAGCCGCTCCTGGGTACCAAGAAATGAGCGGCCGGCCGCCCTCCGGAGAGAAGCTACCGGTAGGAATGCAACGACCGGGGGTTGAGTTGAAGACGCAGCCGCACGGTTGTAACTGATGAAAAATCCGGGAGAACCTTTTAAGGCGATTCTGGCGGGTTGCGGCGCGATGAGCCGCGAGTGGCTGCGTTGCGCGCAGGAATTGGGTATCGAAGTGGCTGCGCTGGTCGACGTTTCTCCGGAGGCGGCGGAAGCACGCGCAAGAGAGTTTAACCTTGGCGGCCCGATCTTTCGTGACTTGCCCGAAGCGATTGCGGCCGCGCCGGCACAGATCCTGTTCGATTGCACCATCCCGGCGGCGCACCTGGAGGTATCGGGGACAGGTCTCCGATCCGGTCTGAACGTGCTGGAGGAAAAACCGCTGGCGCTGGACCTGCCGGGTGCACTTGAACTGGTCCGGCTGGCCGAATCGACGGGCCGACTCCATGTGGTGCAGCAGAACCGGCGGTTTAACCGTGGCATTCGCCAGCTGCGCCAGATGATCGAGGCTCGGGCGATCGGCGATGTAACCACCGTCCACGTCGACTTCTTTGTCGGCGCGCATTTCGGCGGATTCCGGGAAAAGATGCGCCATGTTCTCCTGGCCGACATGGCCATTCACCCTTTCGATGCGGCCCGCTACCTGGTGCAGGCGAACGGTGAGTCCGTTTATTGCGAAGAATGGACGCCCGCCAATTCGTGGTATGAACATGGCTCCTCCGTGGTGGCCATCTTCAGGATGGCCAACGGCGTCCGGTTCAGCTATCAGGCCAGTTGGTGTTCCGAAGGGTTCCGGACCCCCTGGGATGCAAACTGGCGGGTGATCGGTACGGAGGGCACCCTGTGGTGGGATGGCCAGAACGAGGTTCGCGGGGAGCGGGTCCGGCCGGTGCCGGGCGCGCTCCTGTATGAGGCCGACGCCATTTTGCCGGAAGCGGAACCCGACCCGGCGTTCACCCGGGGTCATTTCAGCGTGATGAAGCAATTCGTCGATGCGTTGCGCGGCGGTCCGCTGCCGGAAACGCGCTCGTCCGACAATTTCCACAGCCTGGCAATGGTGCTGGCGGCCATCCAAAGTGCCGAAACCGGGCAGCGGGTGGCGTTGGCAAGCCCGGAGCCTGCATCGCCCACAAAGCCCGCGATGATCCCGTAGGGATTTGCGGGCGAGGCAGGCTGTAGCAGCGGATTTCTCCGGCTACGCCGGAAAAATCCGCTGCTTTCTAGCCCGCAATGAGCACCTCGCTTTGTGGCTCTCGCGTGATTTTTGCGAGCTAGGGTTGTTGACCCTGCAGCATGCGGAGCTGATCCAGGAGTCTCTCCAGGTTCCGTGATCGAGGAGTCGCTGCACCGGGATGGCTCGCCGGTTCCGGCCGCAGCGCGTATTGCTGTTGAAGTTTCCCGGCAACGGTGGAGCGTTCCCGGCGGCCCTTCTGGCGCCGGATCTCTTCCGCCTTAACTTCATTCCGGGTTTTCTGGCGGCGCCGGGCCTCAAGTTCTTCGACGAGCATCCGCCGGGCGAGGAAACGGTTTAGTCCCTGGCTACGCTGCCGGCAACACCGGATCCGCACGCCGGTGGGCCGGTGAATCAGCACCACCCCGCCCCCTTTGATCAAGGTTTCCTCGATCTCGTTTTCCGCGCAGCCGACCGCCTTCATGCGTGCGATCAGCGCACCGACCTTCTTATCAGACACCGGAAACAGCGGCACACCCAAGTTAACCACAAATCCGCGGTTACGGCGACGCGGTTTTGAGCGGTTAGGCCGGGCAAACGTTTGCCATGAACTATAATTTATGGACGGCCGTGGACGTTCATTGTCCTTGCGCCGCTTCGCGTCTACATTCGCTTCGTCATGTCTTCCGACGAACTTCTCACGACCAATCGCAAGGCGCTCACCATCAACCTTGACGAAGCCAAATACGGCACTTTTGCCGAGATCGGGGCCGGACAGGAAGTGGCGCGGCATTTCTTCCAGGCCGGGGGGGCGGCCGGCACAGTAGCCAAATCCATTTCGGCCTACGACATGAAGTTTAGCGACGCCATTTACGGCAAGTCCGCCCGCTACGTGTCGCACGAGCGGCTCGAACTGATGCTCGAGCACGAGTACCAGCTGTTGCTGGAGCGTTTGGAGCACGTGCGCGGCGAGCGGTCGGCCTTCTTCGTTTTTGCCGACACCGTGGCGGCTCGCAACTACAAGGGCACCAACGAATGCCACGGCTGGATGGGCATCCGCTTCCAGGATGCGCCCAAGACTCCCCCCAGCGACATCATCCTGCACGTGCGCATGTGGGATAAAGAAAACCTGCTGCAGCAGCAGGCGCTGGGCATCATCGGGGTCAACCTGATCTACGGGGCCTTGTACTACCTCAAAGACCAGGACAAGTTCATCCGCTCGCTGGCCGATAGCCTGGGCATCGAGCGCATCGAGGTCGACATGATCAACTTTGCGGGCCCGTTGTTTGCGCAGGTCGACAACCGCATCATGAGCCTGAAGCTGGTCGAATACGGGCTGACCAACGCGGTGATGTTCAGCCCGCAGGGGGCGGTGTTGCAACCCTCGGAGGTGCTCTACAAGAAAGCCATTCTGGTCGAGCGGGGCAGTTTCCGGCCCGTGACGCTGGTCAACGAGGACATGCTGCAGTGCGCCCTGGCGCAGTTCCTGCAGGAACCGGCCCTCGAAGGGGTCGACGTGGTGGTCTTGATGGAGATCACGATGCACAACCTGCTGGCCTCGGGCAACCTGGATCACGCCGACTTTTTAGCCCGGGTCGACACGCTGGCGGCCACGGGCAGCAACGTGCTGATCTCCAACTACCTGGAGTTCTACCGGCTGACGAGTTACTTCCGGCGCTACACCAAGCAGATGATCGGGGTCGCCATGGGCATCAATAACCTGTTGGAGGTGTTCAACGAGCGTTACTACGAGAACCTGGAGGGCGGGATTCTGGAGTCCTTTGGGCGGTTGTTTCGCAACGCGACCAAGCTCTACATTTACCCGATGCGCAAAGGGGCCTTTGACCGCTACTGCAAGGGACACCCGGAGGAGGTTTCCAGCGCGACGGCCGTGCCGGCCAGCGCGCTGCCGACGGAGGTATTCATCAACGCCAACAAGCTGCAGGTGGACATTCACTTGAGGAACCTCTACGCGTACATGTTGGAAAACCACTACATCGAAGCGTTGGTGGGCTATAACCCGGCAATTTCGGACATCTTCTCGCGGGACGTGCTGGTCAAGATCCAGCACGGTGAGGCCGGTTGGGAACCCATGGTGCCGCCCAAAGTGGCCGAGATGATCAAACAGCGGAATCTTTTCGGGTACCAGTCGGCGGTGAACCCGCAGTTGCACCCTGTTTCCTGAGGGATTTTTGACGACGGCCGGAGGTTAGCATTGTAAGGGGGCCCTTAAAAGTTCTGGGTGGGCCCGAACTGTCCGTTCAAAAACGATGGCAGGTTTCAGCGACACATCCTTGATGAACCCCCTGGAACAACGGATTGGCCACAAGTTCCGTAATTCGTTGCTGTTGGCCGAAGCGCTCACGCACCCCAGCCTGGGCCATGAAACGCAGCGGCACCACTTTGACAATCAACGCCTTGAATTTCTCGGTGACGCAGTTTTACAACTCATCTTCACCGAGCACCTTTTCCGATTATTTCCTTACTTCAGCGAAGGTCAACTGACCAAGCTGCGCTCGCGCCTGGTTTCCCGGGAAGGCCTCAAGGTGCACGCGATGAGTATCGGCCTCGGCACCTACTTGATGATGGGGCGCGGTGAGGAAGCCAGCGGCGGGCGACAGCGCGCATCCATTCTGGCGGATGCGTTTGAGGCCTTGGTGGGGGCGATGTACCTGGACAGCAGCCTGGAAGTGGTGCGGCGTTTCGTGCTCGATGAGGCGCAGGAGGACATCCAGCGACTGGCGTTGCAACCGCTCGAAGTTAATCCCAAGGGGCAACTGCAGGAGATCCTGCAGGCAATTAGTCCCAAAAGCCCAACCTACGAAATCGTTTCCCAAGCCGGCCCCGAGCACCAGAAGGTTTTTGTGGCAAGGGTATTTTGGGAGGGCCGGCAACTCGGGTTGGGAGAGGGGCCGAGCAAAAAGCAGGCGGAAACGGCGGCGGCCCTGGATGCGCTTGAGTCGCGGCGGTGGGAAGAGCCAAACGGCCCCGGCACAGGTTCGAAAGCGGGTTCCTATCCAGCCTCACCGGCCGAGACGCCGCTCTCGCGGGATAAACCGGATTTCTCAGGCGGTTTTAAAAGTTGAGGGGCGGGGCCTGACCGCTGGAGGCGCCACGTTGTCTGCAGGGTCAGCATAAAGGGAAGCGGTTTTCCCCGCCTCAGCCTGTTTCAACGCGGCGGACAGTTTTGCAACCTTTTGGCGCATGATCTTGCCCGCCTTGAATTTTACGGTCGCGCGCTGCGGGATTTTGAAGCTGCTGCCGGGTTGGTTGGGATTGCGGCCGACGCGTTCCTTGGTAAGGCGCACCTCGAAGATGCCGAAATTGCGCAACTCGACGTCCTCGCCGCGGGCCAAACTGTCCGTGATCAGGTCGAGGGTCCGTTGCACGACTTCGAATACCTGGTGCTGAACCAGCCCGGTTTCATTGCTGATCTTCACCACGATGTCCCGTTTTGTGAGGTTGGCCATTAAACTCCTTTCGACGGTTAACTGGATTAACAAGGTGTGTGAGAGCCCAGGCTGACCAAGCTTACCGTCCCCAGTTCTCACACACCCTCTTAGCGTTGGCGGTTGCCTGTTCGTGCCAGTCCATAAGTCGCAAGGCAGCAGGGCTGAATCCCTTTCGCATTATTTATCTAGAAAACCCGCGGAGCAAGTTCGTTTCGTTTCGGGATCATTCCTCGCCCGGTCCGGCGGGTTTGACGAGAGAATCCAGAACTTCGGCCGCGGTGCGAAAATGCACCTTGGCAAATCGTTTCAGCGCATCCGGCCCCGCCCGGGTGACCAGGTCGCACGCCGTCGCCTTCACCTGGGCAGATACGCCTTTAGGTAACGTGAGGCCGACCGCTTTGCCCTGGGTTTCAAGCCAGTTCACGAATCGTTCGCGCGCCAGGATGGAGGCCGCCGCCACGGCGACGTCCGACTCGGCCTTCGTGCGCTGGTCAACCTTGATGGCTTTGCCCTTTTCCAACAGGGCATTCTTGATGACGCGCGGATTAGCAAACTGATCGGAGAGCGCGCGAGGGCAATCGGGCCGTGCGGCAAGCAAGTTTTCGATCACGCGGGCGTGTCCCCAGGCAAGAAGGTCATTCAGGTTCGCAAACTTCCGGTACAGCTCGTTGTAACGTTCCGGGCCGATCAGCACCACGTTGTGGGTGGCCCCCGGAACCTGGACGATGAGTCTGGCCAATTCCTTAACCCGGCGGTCTGACCCGATCTTCTTGCTGTCAACCACACCGATTTCAAGGAATTCCCGGGCAATGTCGCCGTTTACGTAGACGCCGGCTACCACCAAAGGGCCGAAGAAATCGCCTTTACCGCTTTCATCGATGCCGAAATGCGGCTGAAACATCTCCGGGTTCAGGAGCTCTTCATAGCCAAGCCGGGCCTCGCCCAAGACCTTGGGCTCCAGGGTGAACCGGACGAAATCTTCCGTCTCTTTTCCCTGGACCACCACCTTGGGGCCTTTCTCGTACACGGCCACGGAGACGTTGCCTTTCTGGGCGAAGAACAGCGTGTAAGGCCTGGGGGCAAACTCAAAACCATCCTCTTCCAATGTGTTTCGCAAGCTCGCGGCCTGCGACAAAGAGAGGGTGGCGGTGTATGTTTGCATTTTTGGAGCATGGACCAAGTCGGGATTGATAGCACGGCATTTCGCAAGGCGCTGCTGAAGTGGTATCGGGCTGAGGGGCGCAGGTTACCGTGGCGGGAAACCGATGATCCTTACGCGATCCTGGTTTCCGAGTTCATGCTTCAACAGACGCAGGTGGTGACCGCCATTCCCTACTACCACCGGTGGCTGGAACGGTTCCCGACCGTTGAGGCGCTCGCCTCGGCTTCGACGCACGATCTGCTGGCGCTCTGGCAGGGGCTGGGCTTGTACCGCCGGGCCCACAACCTCCAGCGTTGCGCGAGGATGGTGGTGGACAAGTGGGGCGGCGTGTTCCCCCGTTCGGTGGAGGGATTGCGGGAATTGCCCGGGGTCGGCCGTTACACGGCGGGGGCGGTGGCCAGCTTCGCCTATAACCTTCCGGCGCCCGTGGTGGACGGAAACGTCGCGCGGGTTCTCAGCCGGGTGCTGAACCTGCAGGAGCCGATCGATACGCCGGTGGGACAGGCCATCCTTTGGGATGCCGCGGAGCGGATCGCGCGGTGCAAGCAGCCGCGGCTGATCAATAACGCGCTGATGGATTTGGGCGCGGTCCTCTGCAAGGCCCGCCGTCCGGCTTGCGGGCGGTGCCCCGTCCGCCGTGTCTGCCGTGCGATTGATGCTGAAACCTTGCCGCGCAAACGGCCGCAGCCGCCCACCCAGGTACGCGTCGAGCGCTACTGGTGGTTTTACGACGGCGCCCGGGTGCTGCTGGAACAGCGCCAGGCAGCCGCGCGCTGGGGCGGTCTTTGGACTTTGCCAACCCTTGACGCCGATGCACCGTCCGGGCGGGAAACTTTCGTTTCGCTCCGGCACCACATCATGCGGTTCCTGATCGACTTGCAGGTGGTCCGGGGTGACCACGCGAGCCTGCCGCAGCCGCCGGCTGCATCCCGGCTCTGGCAACCGGTAGCCAGGCTGGGTGAGGTTCCCATGCCGACCCCGCACCGGCGGGTGATCGGACTGGCGCTGGCGGCCGAAAGTGCCCGGTTGTGACCCGTTCCGAGGACGATCGACACGATTTCCGCTTGATCTGACTCCGGCAGCGCAACGATGGTACGGGCAGTCGTATGCAGGGAAAGTTTGAGCTCACCCAGTTGCCGGACGCGGCCGGCCACTTCGGCCCGTATGGCGGCGTGTTTGTGCCGGAAACGTTGATGCCGGCCATTACCGAACTCCGGCTGGAGTACGAGGCCGCGCGCCATGATCCGGCGTTCCAGGCGGAGTTACAGGGACTCCTGCGCGATTATTGTGGCCGGCCGACGCCGCTCTATTTCGCCGAACGTTGGACGGAAAAACTGGGCGGCCCCCGTATCTACTTCAAACGCGAAGATCTGCTGCACACCGGCGCGCATAAGATCAATAACGCTGTGGGCCAGATCCTGTTGGCCAAGCGCATGGGCAAAAAGCGGATCATTGCCGAGACCGGCGCCGGACAACACGGGGTGGCCACGGCCACCGTGGCCGCACGGTTCGGGTGCGAGTGCGTGATCTACATGGGGAAGGTCGACATGGAGCGCCAAGCCTTGAACGTGGCGCGCATGCAGTTTCTGGGCGCCGAAGTCATCCCGGTTACGGCCGGGCAGGCGACGCTGAAAGAAGCGATCAACGAGGCCATGCGTGATTGGGTAACCAATGTGCGGACCACGCATTACCTGCTGGGAACGGCCTACGGGCCGCACCCGTATCCGATGATGGTGCGTGATTTTCATCGGGTGATCGGCGAGGAAGCGCGCCGGCAAATCCTCGAGATCGAGCAAAGGTTGCCCGCCGCTTTGGTGGCGTGCGTAGGCGGCGGAAGCAATGCGATTGGCCTTTTCTACGCTTTCCTGCGGGATCCCGGCGTTCGTATGATCGGCGTGGAAGCCGGCGGCCGGGGAATCCGGCCCGGCGACCACGCGGCCCGCTTTCAGGGCGGCCGGTTGGGTGTGCTCCAGGGCACCAAGACGTACTTGCTGGCCAATGAAGACGGCCAGATTGAATTAACCCATTCGGTATCCGCCGGTCTGGATTATGCCGCTGTCGGGCCGGAGCACAGCTACCTGCGCGATGCCGGGCGGGTGGAATACGCCTTCGCCACGGATGACGAGGTGCTCGCCACCTTCCATGATCTGGCGAGAACGGAAGGGATCTTGCCTGCGCTTGAATCCACACACGCGCTTGCCCTCGTGCGAGCCCGGGCAAAGGAGTGGACAAACGACCAGGTGGTGATCGTTAATTTGTCCGGGCGCGGTGATAAGGATGTGCACCAGATCGCTGAGCATGGGCGCTCGCATGACCTCTTGTGATTACGATTCCCGAAGAAGTTCCCGTAATGGCGCTTTCGAATGCGGTCCTGTTCCCCCATTCGCTGCTCCCCCTGCATATCTTTGAATTGCGTTACCGTAAGATGCTCGCCTACAGCCTCGACGGTGAACGCATGTTTTCGATCGGTTTGCTGCGGCGAGGCATTGAGGAAGCGCAGCGGATCAGCGACCTGCACCCGATAGCCGGCGTCGGGTTGATCCGGGCCTGCGTCGGCAACGATAACGGAACGTCCAACCTGGTTTTACAAGGCTTGGCCCGGGTTCGTTTGCTCGATTGGATCCAGGAGGAACCGTTCAGGATTGCGCGGATCGAGGTGGTCGAGTCAAGGGTTCCGCACGTCATCGAGGCTGACGCGCTGAGCGCCAAGGTCAAGGAACTCTGTGCCCGGATCGAGCAGCTCGGCCTGCCGTTGCCGGGTAACCTGATGGAGCAGTTGAAACAGATCGATGACCACGAAGTGCTGGCCGACGTCGTAGCGTCTGCGTTCATTAACGAAACCCAACACCGCCAGCAACTGCTGGAAGCGCAGGACGTGAACGAGCGGTTGCGCCTGCTCATTCAACTGTTGCGGGGCAGGGCGGCCAGCTAGCTCAGCTCAGTCACACGACGGAACGCAGCGACCACGGCGGGAAGAGGAAAAGTTCGGCGTTCGGCGTACTGGCGTCAGGACCGCGTTACCCGTCTCACGGTCCGGGTCTGTGGATCTTTTTTTGCGCTGGCCGGGAGTGATGCACTCCGCCCCGCGGTGATTGCGAACGCCCAACCCCGAATTCCTTCCGGCCGCTGTGTGGGGGTAAAAGAATTTGTCATTCTCCGCTGAATGATTTTATCCTCATCGGAAATATTCCCGTATGACCCGTCACCTTCTTTTCCTGGTTCCGGCAGTGGCTTGCCTCGCGTTGGTCTCCTGCAGCACCTCAGCCCCGTCTGTAACCAGTGCCGGGACTAACCGTTACGGCTACGGAGCGGTCCCACCGCCTAACGCGGTGCCGCCGGTGAGTTCCGTTCCTTCGTCCACGCCGAAGCCGCGTACGGCTCCGGAGCCGACGCCCACGCCGACCACGGATGTCACCTCCGTGCCGAATCCGGCGGCGACGCCGGCCGTCACGCAACCGCAAAATTATCCTTACGCCACGAAAGTGGCCGGCAAGCCGGGTCGTGTTCTGAGCCCGTACGCGCCGAATGCGGGTGAAGTAGACGTGGAAGGTTATCCTCCCGGAGCCGAGGTTCGAGATCCGTACACGGGCAAGATTTTTCTGGTGCCTTGACCTCCGGTTCAACTTGGGGAACGGCGCCTTGTCTCGGCACGGCGGATAAACGATGACAGACGGCGGAGGGGGAAGAAAACCTGCAATCGGGGTGGCCGGCGCCGGTTTGATCGGGGGATCAATCGCCTTGGCGGCTCATGAGCGGGGGTTTCCCGTGACGGTTTATGATCCTTATGCGGATCTGGCGGGTAAGATTCCTGAGGGGATTACGGTGGCGCCCGACTTGACGGCGCTGACGGTCCGGGCGGACATCGTGTTGCTTGCGACCCCGTTGGGGGCCCTGGCGGAGCTCGGCCGCCAACTCGCGGGGCTCGTGACGCATGAGGTTGTCGTGTCAGACGTCGGCAGCGTGAAAGGGGACATCGCGCGAGGTTTGGCGGCCGCGTTTGCCGGGCGCGCGGAATACGTGCCGAGTCACCCGATGGCCGGATCGGAGCAGCACGGGTGGGCAGCCGCACGGGGTTCGATGTTTGAGGGAACCACGGTCATTGTCTGCCCGGAGTTCGCATTGAAGCCGGCCAGCGTGGAACGGCTGGAGGCGTTCTGGCGGGCACTCGGCGGCAGGACGATGCGCCTGAGCGTCGCGGAACACGATTGCTACGTGGCGGCGGTCAGCCACCTGCCGCATGCGCTGGCGGCGGCATTGGTGGAATTGATCGGTGCCGAAATCCCCGGGGCTCTTTCCGTGGTGGGCCCGGGATTTCGAGATACCACCAGGATCGCCAGCGGCGCGCCCCGTCTCTGGACCGAAATTTTGCTGGCCAACCGTTTGGCGGTGGCCGACTACCTGGAAATGTACGGCGCCCGGCTGGCCCGCCTGCGCACCGCGCTCGCCGAATGCGATCATAAATATCTTGAAGGATTACTGGATGCTGGTAAGCGGAATCGCGATAAATTGAACTTTTAACGATCCTATGCCGGAGCTTGACGTCGCAGCTGCGCCCAGGATTAAGGCGGAGATACGGGTGCCCGGAGACAAAAGCATTTCGCACCGGGCGGTTATCCTTGCGGCAATGTCCAACGGGACGTGCGTGATCCGTGGTTTTCTGCCGAGCCACGATTGCCTCTGTACGGTCTGGGCGATGCAATCGCTCGGGATCACGATTGACCATCCCGAAGAGACCACGCTGGTGGTTCACGGCCAAAAGGGGCATTTTGAGCGGCCGCCGCACCCGATCGACTGCGGCAATTCCGGAACGCTCATGCGCTTGCTTTGCGGCGTGCTCGCGGGCGAGCCTTTTGAAAGCACGCTGGTCGGCGATGCCTCGCTTTCGTCGCGGCCGATGCGCCGGGTGATCGAGCCGTTGACGCAGATGGGGGCCAGCATCACGGCGACTGAACCGAAGGGAACTGCGCCGCTGCAGGTGCGGGGGCAGCCCTTGCATCCGATCCAATACCAGCTGCCGGTGGCCAGCGCGCAGGTAAAGAGCGCGATTCTACTCGCGGCGCTGCGGACGCCCGGTAAAACCGTCGTGACGGAGCCGGTCGCCACGCGCGATCATACCGAACGGATGCTGGACTACTTCCTGGTTCGCACGCTGCGCGAGGCGTCTGATCACGGCAACGTGATTGCCATTTACGGCGACCAAACGATTGAGTCGCGGGATTTTACGGTGCCGGGCGATATTTCCAGCGCGGCGTTTTGGCTGGTGGCCGCCGCGGCCCAACCCGGCTCCGACCTGTTGGTGCGCGACGTCGGTCTCAACCGGACGCGTACCGGGATTTTGTCCGTATTGCTGCGCATGGTGGCGCACATCCGGGAAGTGGTGGAGGATTGGGAACAGGGCGAGGTGCGCGGCGAGATCAGAATCCAAGGCAGCCGGTTGCACGGCACGGTGATCGGCGGAGCCGAGATTCCGAATCTGATTGACGAGATCCCGATCCTCGCGGTTGCCGGGGCGCTCGCGGAAGGTAAGACGGTCATCAAGGATGCAAAGGAATTGCGGGTCAAGGAGACGGACCGCATTGCGGCGCTTGTGACCAACCTGGGCGCGATGGGCGTGAACGTCATCGAACGTGATGACGGCATGGAGATTCAAGGCGGGAGCCCGCTGCGTGCGGCACGGGTAAACAGTTTCGGCGATCATCGCATCGCGATGGCATTCGCGGTGGCCGGCCTGTTTGCCAAGGGAAACACGGTCATCGAAGACACCGAATGCATCGCGACGTCCTATCCGGGCTTTGAGGATCAGCTGCAGAAATTTCTTGCACCGGACCGGAACGAACCGACGCCGGTGCTTAACCCGGTGAGGTCCTCCAAACCGAGCGGTTGACGTGGCTGCGCATCACTCCGTAATCGCAATCGATGGTCCGGCGGCCTCCGGCAAAAGCAGCGTGGCCCGGCGCGTGGCGGCGGAGTTGCGGTTTGCTTACGTCAACAGCGGTTCTTTGTACCGGGCGATTGCCTGGCTGGCCAATGATCGGGCAGTCAAGCCCGACGATTCTCAGGCCGTTGCAAAGTTGCTGAGCCAGACATCGTTCCGCTTTGATCTACGGAACAATGCGTCCGCCATCTCGATTGATGGGGTCGATCCCGAGCCGCACCTCCGCTCGGAAGCGGTAAACAACGTGGTCTCAAAAATCTCCGCCCTCAACGTCGTACGCGAATTCCTGCTCGGCCCGCTCCGGCAATATGCCGAACAGGCGAACCTCATCATGGAAGGTCGCGACATCGGGTCAGCCGTCTTTCCCGATACCCCTTACAAGTTTTACATCGACGCATCGCCCGAGGTGCGGGCACGGCGCCGCGCCGCAGAAGGCCAGCAGGATAACCTCAGTTCTCGCGATCGTCTGGACGCTTCCCGCACGATTGCTCCGTTGAAGATCGCACCGGATGCCGAGGTGGTCGATACTTCCGACCTTTCCCTCGATCAGGTTGTCGCGCTGGTGCTACGGCGTCTCGAAGAAAAAGGTTTACGGCGGGGGCCGGACGAGCGCGCATGAACCCTTACTATGCGATCGGCTACTGGCTTTGCACGCTGGTGGCCAAACTCGGTTTTCGCCACAAAGTGTACGGCCGCGAAAACCTGATCGAGGACGGTCCGGCGATCCTTGCGTCCAATCACCAAAGCTACCTCGATCCGCCCATGGTCGGCATCTGTTGCCGCAAAGCGATTTACTTTCTCGCCCGGGACACGTTATTCAAGATAAAGGTCGCCGGCTGGATCATTGCGAAGCTCAACACCGTACCCGTTGACCGGATGCGCGGCGACATCAGCGCGATTAAGACGATCATCCGCTTCTTGCAGGAAGGCAAGCGTGTGATCATTTTTCCGGAAGGCACGCGCTCGCTCGATGGCCGGCTGCAGCCGGCGCGGGCGGGGCTGGGGATGGTCATCGGCAAAACGTTGGCGCCGGTCGTTCCCGTCCGGATCTTCGGCTCGTATGAGGCATTGCCGAAAACCGGACGCCTGAAGTTGTTCCAGCCCATCACGGTGGTGATCGGCAAACCGATCCGTTTCACCAAAGCGGACCTAGAGGGCGGCGGCCGCGAAATTTACCAGCAGTTGAGCGAGCGGGTAATGGCCGAGATCGCGAAGCTGGAACTGCCGGCGGAACGGCGGCCGCAGCAGGTGTAGCGGGCGCGGCGACCACGGCGGATCCACGGCGACCGCGGTGTGACGTTACTGAGTTTGTTTACGGCGCTGGATGGTGATCCGTTTGATACGCGCGTCGTCGCTCGGGCTGAAACTCATCACGTCGGGGTCATCCTTAAGCGTGTTATGCACGATCCTGCGATCGTAGGAGTTCATCGGCTCAAGTTTTACCGGTCGCCCGGAAACGCGCACGGTATCAGCGATCTGCCGGATCCGGCCGCGCAGACGATCATCCCTCATTGCGCGCCAGTGCGCGACGTCGACCTGGACCTTCGGCGCGTTGCGATCCTGCGCCTGCAGGATGCGGTTAACCAAAAATTGCAGGTCTTCGAGAACCTCGCCGTCCCGCCCAATCAACACCTCGCTCTCGGCGGTGAACACCTGGAGCTGGCGGCCATTCTCGGTTTCGACTTCCTGGATCTCC
>JAFAUY010000406.1 GCA_019243005.1 Verrucomicrobiota bacterium
GACCGCTACCCGATCGTGGACATCCTGGACCAGACGCCGGTCATTCCCGACAACTGCCAGTGGGCCATGTTCTTGCGCAACCATGACGAATTGACCCTCGAAATGGTCACCGAAGAGGAGCGCGATTACATGTACCGGGTCTACGCACGCGACCCGCGGGCCCGGATCAATCTCGGCATTCGTCGCCGGCTCGCGCCGTTACTCGGGAAGAACCGCCGTAAACTCGAGTTGATCCACGCGATCCTGTTTTCGATGCCCGGAAGCCCCATCTTGTATTACGGCGACGAGATCGGGATGGGGGATAACATTTACCTGGGCGACCGTAACGGGGTGCGGACGCCCATGCAGTGGAGCGCCGATAAGAATGCCGGGTTCTCACGCGCCAACCCGCATTCCCTGTACCTGCCGGTCAACATCGACCCGGAGTTCCATTACGAGGCCATCAACGTCGAGGTCCAGGAAACCAACCTCTCCTCGTTCCTTTGGTGGATGCGCCGGATCATCTCGATCCGAAAACGGTTCCCGGCGTTCGGCCACGGCGACTTTCAGATGTTGTCGCCGGCCAACTACAAGGTGCTGGCATTCACGCGCACCTACGAAAGCCAGACGGTGCTGGTCGTCATCAACTTGTCACGCTTTTCGCAGTCGGTCGAACTCGATCTGCAGCACTGGGCCGGGTGGACGCCCGAAGATACCTTCGGGCACGGGCGTTTCCCGATCATTCGTGACACCCCGTACCCGATCACCCTCGGCCCGCACACCTTTTTCTGGCTGATCCTGACCCCGCCGGCAACCCAGGTCGCGGATAAGGAATGGGCGGCGCCCACCATCGGTTACCGGGGCGCGCCCGATTGGTGGTTCACCCCCGCAGGCCAAAGGTATGTTGAAACCGATTTGACCCGGTACATTCGCGGCACGCGCTGGTTTCGCAGTAAAAGCCGCCAGATTCTCAACAGCGCGTTGGTCGACGCAGTCCAGTTGTCCGAGCAGAACCGGACGCAGTTGCTCCTGATCGGCATCAACTATTCCGAAGGGGCGCGTGACCTCTACGCGCTGCCCGCCAAGATGGTCTCAGGAGACGAGGCACGCAAAATCCAGGTCGAGTACCCGATCGCCGTGATGGCCAAACTCGGTTCCGAAAATGACTTGCTCGTCGATGCGATCGCCGCCCAGAGTTTTCACCTTGAATTGCTTGACCTGGTCAGCCGCGGGACGCCCCTGAAGTGCCGCTCCGGACGCTTGGTGCCGGCCGCCTCCCAGCGGCTGCAGGCCATGCTGCAGGAGTCTCCGGTCCAAACCACCCGGATTCTGCGGGTCGAACAGAGTAACAGTTCGATCATCTACGATGATAGGATCTATCTAAAACTGTTCCGGAAACTGGACGAGGGCCTTAACCCGGACCTGGAAATGACTAAGCAGCTAAGCGAGAAGTGCGGGTTCGAGCACGTCCCGCCTTACCTCGGCGATCTGCAGTACGTCGCCTCCGGCCAGGAACCGGCGGCCCTGGTCATGCTGCAGAAATTCACGCCGAACGAACAGGACGGGTGGTCGCACACCTTGGAAGCGGTCAACCGGTATTTTGACCGGGTGTTGGGCGAGCCGACCTTGCCGCCGCCGCCGGCCCTGGGAATCTGGGACGAGATCCCGACGGAACAACTCCAGGTCCTGGAAGGCGTTTACCTGGAGACCGTGCGGCTGCTGGGGCAACGCACAGCCGAGATGCACCTTGCGCTCGCTTCGGATTCCGAGTCGCCGGATTTCAGGCCCGAGCCGTTCACCCTTCAGCACCAGCGTTCGGTGTTTCAATCGATTCGCAGCGAGACGAAACAGACGATGACGCTGCTCGGACGGGCGTTGCCCGGTTTGGATGAACACGCCCGGCAGCTGGCCGACCAGGTGCTCACGCGCTCGACTAACTCGATCGGTTTCCATGACTACCTGCTGCATGAGAACCTCGCTCTCTCCAAGATCCGGATCCATGGAGACTATCACCTGGGTCAGGTCCTCTATACGGGTAAAGACTTCATCATGCTCGATTTTGAGGGAGAACCGGCTCGAACGCTGGGCGAGCGCCGGCTGAAACGCTCGGCCTTGATCGACGTGGCAGGCATGCTGCGTTCGTTTCACTACGCCGCCCATTACGGTCTGCTTGAGTCGCGCACGGTCCGCCCTCACGATCGCGAGGTGTTGGAAGGTTATGCCGACCTCTGGTCGGCGCGGGCCGGCCAGGTCTTCCTGGGCGCCTACCTCGAACGGGCCGGCGATGCGGTCTTCGTACCCAAAGATCGGGCCGCCCTGCAAGCCCTGTTGCGCAGCTACCTGGTCCTCAAAGCCATGTACGAACTGCGTTACGAGCTGAATAACCGGCCGAGATGGGTCGCCATCCCGCTGCGCGGTCTCCTGAAAATTCTCGATGAGCAGAGCGCCGGGACCGTACCGCCGGCCGCGGCGGTTAACGAGCCCGTCCCGCAGGCCTGAACCGGTTACAGCTCGGGGAGGGGAGCGCTTCTCCCCGGGGCGGGCGAATCTGACCAGCAGATCAATTAAAGAGCGGCCGCCGGGCTCACTCCGGCGACCGCTCGCTGCGGCGGGAGTTGCGCCCCGGCCATTCCTGCGCATGTTTGGCCGGTCCAGTGCGCCTCATCGACTCTCCCGCTGACCTTCAGCGCCTCACCCGCAGCCTGCCGCGTCCGGTCGCGTTCGTGCCCACCATGGGCGCTCTCCACCGGGGCCACCTTGCGCTGGTTACGCGCGCAAAAGAAGTTGCGGCCGGTTCCGGTACTACCGTCGTAAGCGTCTTTGTAAATCCTACCCAGTTCGGACCTAACGAGGATTTCCAACGTTATCCCAGACCTTTCGAGCAGGACTGCGAAAAGTTAGCCGGGCTCGGCTGTGATCTGGTCTTCGCGCCTTCGGCCGAGGCCATGTATCGCCCGTATGCCTCCGTCATCGTGCATGAAAGTTCATTGAGCCGGACCCTGTGCGGCGCGTCCCGGCCGGGACATTTCGATGGAGTCTGTACGGTCGTCACCAAACTGTTCCACCTCGTCCAGCCGGATTTTGCAATCTTCGGCCAGAAAGACTTTCAGCAACTCGCCATCATCCGCCGCCTGGTGCGAGACCTGGACTTTCCGGTCGAAATCATCGGCGTGCCGACCGTGCGCGAGGCTGACGGTTTGGCCATGAGCTCCCGCAATGATTACCTCTCGCCGGAAGAACGCGCCCAGGCGCCGATCCTGCACCAGGTCCTCGAGGCCGCCGCGACCCGGGTTCGAGAAAAAACGGTTCTCAGCCCGGACCAGCTCGTTAAATGGATGCGCGCGGCCCTTGAAGAGGCGCCCCTCGCAAACATTGATTACGTCGCGGTGGCCGACCCCGAAACGCTCGAGGCCAAACCAACCCTCACGCCTCCCCTCGTTCTGGCCGTGGCCGTTTACTTCGGCCGGACCCGTTTGATCGATAATACTCTGCTGGAGTCAATTGATGGATGATTACGACTTTATCATTATCGGCAGCGGTATCGCCGGCCTGAGCCTCGCCTTGAAAACCGCCGCGCATGGACGGGTCGCCATTCTCACCAAACGCCGACGGTCCGACAGCAACACGGCGTGGGCCCAGGGAGGCGTTGCCGCCGTCACCAGCATTGAGGACTCGATCGAGCTTCACGTCCAGGATACTTTGGTCGCGGGCGCCGGGCTGTGCGATGAAAAAGCTGTAAGAACGATCGTAAGTCACGGTCCGTCAGCGATTCGTGACCTTATGGAGCTTGGGGTTACGTTCAACGAGCGCGTGCTGGAAAGCGGCGGCCGCGAGCTTGACCTCGGCAAAGAAGGTGGGCATTCCAAACGCCGCATCCTGCACCATGAGGATGCCACCGGGCGCGAGATTGAGGATCGCCTCCTGGCGGCCGTCGACAAACACTCCGGCATCAAAATCCTCGAGAACCATATGGCCATCGACCTGATCACGACCGCCAAACTTGGGTACACGGCCGAGGATCGGGTGGTTGGCGTTTATGCGCTCGAGGAACTCACCGGCCGCGTCAAGACTCTCCGCAGTAACCGGATCATCCTTGCCACCGGCGGATGCGGGAAAGTGTATCTCTATACGACCAATCCCGCCGTCGCCACCGGCGACGGCGTCGCCATGGCCTGGCGGGCAGGCGCCGCCATCGCCAACATGGAATTCATTCAGTTTCATCCGACCTGCCTCTTTCACCCCCAAGGCAAATCCTTCCTCATCAGCGAAGCGGTGCGCGGCGAGGGAGGAAGACTGGTCGACGCGCAAGGGCGTGAATTCATGGATAAATACCACGGGAAAGGCGCGTTAGCACCACGTGATATCGTGGCAAGAGCCATTGATGCCGAAATGAAGCGGACGGGCGCCCCCTGCATGTACATCGACATCACCCACCAGCCCGCCGGCTTCGTCAGAAAGCGGTTTCCGACGATTTACGACACCTGCCTGCGCCTCGGCATCGACATCACCAAAGACCCGATCCCGGTGGTGCCCGCCGCCCACTACCAGTGCGGGGGCGTCAAAACCGACCTCGAAGGTGCGACAACCGTGCGCGGTCTTTTTGCCATCGGTGAGGTGGCGTGCACCGGACTCCACGGCGCCAACCGGTTGGCCAGCAATTCATTGCTGGAGGCGGCCGTGATGGCCGGCCGTTGCGCCAAGGCGGTCCTGCACCCGCGATACGCCAGTTACCAGCAGGAATTCGATCTGCCCGCCTGGGAACCGGGTCACGCCCAGGACGTCGATGAACTTGTCGTCATTTACCATAACTGGGATGAGATCCGGCGCCTCATGTGGGATTACGTCGGCATCGTCCGCACGACCAAGCGCCTGAAACGTGCCAGCACCCGCCTGCTGAACCTTCAGCGCGAGATCCAGGAATTCTATTGGGACTTCAAGCCCAGCACGGACCTGCTCGAATTGAGAAACCTTTGTACGGTGGCCAGCCTGATCGTGGACTGTGCACTGGCGCGGCGGGAGAGCCGCGGGTTGCATTTCATCCTCGATTACCCCGAATTGAGGGATGACCGGTTTCTGCGGGACACCACCATCCGCCGATACGCGTAGCCGATTTTTGTCGCAAATTTCTCCCGGTTCACCGGCCGGCCGGCTCACCTTGTCCAAATATTGCGCCATTTCCGTGTTCCGGGCGCAGAAATCGCTTGCTGAAAGGGAGCCTGAGCCCGTAAAAGGCATGAATTCAAGCTCATGCGGCGGCTAATCTTACTTTCGGCTGTGACGGTTTTGTGTGGTGTAGTTGTGTCGTTCGGCCAGACTCAATACGAGAGCAGCACCGACTTCGCTAAGTACGCCATGAAATTGCGGGAGAATGCCCTTCTGAAAATTGAACCGAAGGTCATCATGTCTCCCACCAAAACAGTGTTCAACGGGTCCGGGCCACGTTACCTGACGGGCCCGTCCCTGATGGGCCGCGGCGCCCTGAGCATCGGCCCCGGTCGGTACCCGTGGAAAACCGGGATCGTCACGACGATCTTCTGGATCGGCGAACACCCGACCGTCAATAACCCCGTCCCGAACGACAAGAGCTCCTGGGACAAATACTGGACCTCAAGCTACGGCGGTTACGATAACCCGGAACCGTCGGCCCGCCGTAATTACATTCCCGTAACCTTCGTGCCTCGCCAGAACCCGTTCTACGTCGCCTTGCCGTACAACGACATCGAAGGCAGTCACACCAAAGCAGAAGCCGGTTCCGTGATCCCCTGGTTCAAAGAGGCATTTGTCAGGGATGGCCAGACGACGCTTAAAGGCCGTTGGGTGGCCATCCGGCACGGCAGCCGGGTTTGTTATGCACAATGGGAGGATTGCGGTCCGTTCCGGACGGATCACTGGCAATACGTATTCGGTAACGAGCGGCCGCGTCCGAATCTCAACCAAGGGGCCGGCCTGGATGTATCACCGGCGGTTCGCGATTACCTCGGCCTGGGCAACAAGGACCTCTGCGATTGGAAATTTGTCGAATTCCGCGAGGTCCCCGCGGCGGGACCCTGGGCGCTGTACGGCGATAACAACACGTTCGTGATCCTTCGGCATCAAAGCGTTGACCGGTTCGCGCGCCGGACCGCGCTGCGCACCGATGACTGAATTGCCACACACCCGGTGACGGGTAACTGGTAGCGCGTAGCGGGTAGCGGATTCGGTCACACGGCGGAATCCACAGATAAAACCGGTCATCCGCAGAGCACGCCGACAACGCAAACAGCGATCCACAAATGCGGCGCTTGAGCTCGGCACGCGGCGCTCACGCTGCCGCTCCGAACGCCGAACCTTCCTCGCACCCGGCGCCCGCTATACGGTACGGCGTGGCGTCTGGCAAACACGCCCCGGTCCGGCCGCCCCTATCGCGAGCAAGGGCCGGCGAGGCAGGGCAACAGGTCATTCCGGTGCCGGTTTCGCGCCTTGGGTAGGACCCGACCTTGGCGTGCCCGGAACTCGGTCGCTACGACTTTGCTTCGTTTAGCCGGTGGCTGATCAACCGCGGTGCAAACCTTGCGCCGTACACCATGACCATGCCCGAGAACGCGGCAGCCGCAAAGGTGACCGAAAACGCGGTGAGAAGCGAGGTGCGGTCGGAAATGGCGCCGATCAACCAGGGAGAAAAAGCGTCGCCGAGCAAGTGAATCACAAACAAATTGAGCGCCAGCGCCGTGGAGCGTATCCGGGCGTTGACGGCATTCACCACTGCCCCGTTGCTGGGTGCCGTCCCGACCAGAAGGAAGAATACCGCCACAAAAATGAGCGGAAACATCCAGGGACCGGATGCGTAAACCGCCAGCACCATGAAGGGCACGGCTGCAAACATCGCAAGCCCCGCAACGGCGTAGTAGGCCCCGTCATGGCGTTTCAGCATGCGGTCGCCGAGCCAGCCACCGATCAGCACGGCCACAATCCCATTGAAGGCCACGATGATGCCGAAAACCACCCCCGCACGCTCCACCGGCACACCGCGCACGCGATTCAGGAAGGTAGGAATCCATACTTGCAACCCGCCCACCGCGAAGGTGTACAGGGCCAGGCCGATCGTGGCGGTCCAGAAAGCCGGGTTGACCATGAGGCCCGGCAGGGTCGAGCGCAACGCCGAAGCACTAACAGGATCGAAGCGGCCGCGCGGCGGCTCCGGTAAACGCCAAAGGACCAGCGCCAACACAAAACCGGGTATGCCGGCCAACAGAAACGGCGCACGCCAACCGAAGGGGTGGCCGAAAGATGCGCCCAGAATGAGCCCGCCGGCGCTGCCGACGGCCAAACCACAGTTGAAGATCGCCAGCGCCCTGCCTCGCCGCTCCAGGGGGAAAAGGTCGCAGACCCATGAAGGCGCGACGGCTGCGTAGCTGGCCTCGCCAATCCCAACGATCGCGTGCCGGATCAGCAGTTGGTGGTAATCGTGCACCAAGCCGGTAAGCAGCGTGAAACCGCTCCACACGGTGACCCCTGTCACGATCAGGGCCTTGCGCGAAAAGCGGTCACCCATCCAGCCGACCACGGGGGCAGAAAACATGTAAGTGAAAAAAAAGGCGCTGGTGAGCAGACCGAGCGCCGCATCGGTCACCTGGAACTCTTGTTTGACCAGCGGTTGGACGGCCAGCAGAACGTTGCGGTCAATGAAATTGAGAACGTTCAATACGGTGAGCAGCGCAAGGGCAAGGCGGGGGTAAAGTTTCGGCTGCATGTGAGCGGTCGGAAAGTTCCGCGGCTTTTTGAACAGGCACGTTTGAAAATCGTTGGCTCTGGTTCGTCCATTCACAACAACGTTTCAACCGGGGGCGTAGCGTCGGGTCTTGCCTCGGAGCCGTGGCGCGCACGCCGCTTAACCCCGGCAGGCGGCGCTACGGGCTACCGCGAAGCGGTTTAGTCCGAGTTAAGAAATGTTGAGCTCAACATTTCTCTACCGCATTATTCAAGTAATTGCTGGAGCGTACCTGCACGTTAGTACCCGACATTCCGCCGGCCAGCCCGACCGGAAGCCCCCGAACCCAAAAACCACCCCGCGGTTTCTTCCACTTTCGGCCTTGGTGTCATCGTTAGGGGGGTTGGGGTCTCATTCCGGTCCCCAACGGCCATCGATCGGGACCACTCGGTTTTGCCGGCCACCAGACGAATCATGCATGGTCGTAATTTCAGGCCTTTGTTAATTTAATATACGCAGTTTTATCACGCCAGAATCATTCGCACATCTGATTTAACTGGAAAACTGATGCATTTACGTTATCTGTGCGCAAC
>JAFAUY010000208.1 GCA_019243005.1 Verrucomicrobiota bacterium
AACCGCATCATTCACGGTAAACTGACGCTCCAACGCGTGCCCGTGGACCTGCACGCCTGCGTGCGCCAGGCGCTGGAGGTCAGCAGGGGGGATTTTGAGGCCAAGCACCTGGAACTGAACGTTGCTCTGGAGGCTGAGCGGCACCAGGTCCTGGGGGAGGCCGCCCGCTTGCGGCAGGTGTTTTGGAACTTGCTGAAGAATGCGGCGAAGTTTACTCCCGCCAGAGGCCGGGTGACGGTGCGCTCGCGCAACCTGACGGACGGCGGCGAACCGTGGATCGCCGTGGAGGTGGTCGATAGCGGCATTGGGATTGAACCGGCGGCATTGGCCAAGATCTTTGACCCGTTTGAGCAGGGCAACCCCGACTTGGGGCGCCGCTATGGCGGGCTGGGGCTGGGCTTGACGATCGCGCGCAACCTCGTGGAGACTCATGGCGGGCAGCTCAGGGCGGCCAGCGCCGGCCCGGGCCAGGGCGCAACCTTTACGGCGGAGCTGCCTGCCTTGTCCCACCCCGACGCTCCGGGCGAGCTGGCCCCGACCCCGGGGGCCGAAAGCCAACGATGAAACGCTGGCTACACCCGACAAACGACCGTTCGCACGCCCTGGTCCGAACTGCTTCAGGCGATGACGGCGATCAAAACCGCACGTATGCGGGGGTGCCGTGCCCGGAAGATTCAGCCACGAATGCCACGTTGATTCAGGCGATCGAGACGTGAACGGTCCGGGCAGCGCGGTCGCCCCGACAGGGTTTTTGGAGATAGTCATGCTGAGCAAAGACATCATCGTGATCGGGACTTCCACCGGGGGCATCGAAGCGTTGAAGGTATTGGCCAGCGGGCTGCCAGCCGACTTGAGGGCCTCCCTGTTTATTGTCCTGCATATGGGCGCGAACGGCCTGGGCATTCTGCCACAGATCTTGGAGCAGTCCGGGCCGCTGCCCGCCTCCAATGCCCGCCAGGGTGAAGCTATCCGGTCCGGGCATATCTACGTGGCTCCGCCCGACCATCACCTGTTACTGGAGCCTACCGGTCATGTACGGCTCAGCCGCGGGCCCAAGGAAAACCGCTTCCGGCCTGCCGTTGATCCGCTGTTTCGTTCGGCCGCATACGCCTTCGGCCCGCGCGTCGTCGGGGTGGTGCTCACCGGCTTTCTGGATGACGGGACTGCCGGCCTGTGGGCGATCAAAGAGCGGGGTGGCACCGCCGTCGTGCAGAACCCCGACGAAGCGCTGGCGCCCTCCATGCCCCGCAGTGCCCTTCAGCATGTGCCCGTCGATCACTGCTCAACTTTAGAAGATATGGCACCCTTGCTGGTCGAACTTGCTCGCACGCCCGTAAAACAGAAAGGAGCCTCGCCCGTGTCCAAACGCCTGGAAACCGAACTCAAAATCGCCAAGGAAAACAACGCCCTCGAGGCGGGCATCACCGAATGGGGCGAGCCCTCGTTGTACGCCTGCCCGGAATGCCATGGGGTGCTGCTGCAGCTCAAAGAAGGCAGCAACGTGCGCTTTCGCTGCCACACCGGCCACGCCTATTCACTGGAGACGTTACTGGCGGAATTTACCGAGCGGACCGAAGAAACGCTGTGGAATGCCATCCGCTCGATGGAGGAAATGATTCTCTTGCTGCAGCGTATGGCGAGGCAGATGGCCGAGCACGGGCATGACCAAGCAGCGGACACCCTGGAGCAAAAGGTACGGGATACCCAGGAGCGGACCGACCTCGTGCGTCAGGCGGTGATGCAGCATGAAAAGCCCATCAACGAGGAAACCGGTTACACGGCGGGCGCAGGGTAAGAGGTTTACACGGTCTACGGCGGCCACGGCGCGAAAAAGAGTTGGAAGTGGCATCGTGCGGGCCGGAGGCGAGGGTCGAGCTTCGGGCTTCAGGATTCCTCTTCTGGCCGTGGTCGCCGTGCACCCTCGTGGCGCCGTGTGACTCTTTTATTCGCTGCGCCCGCCGTGCGATGCCGTGCGGACCCTCACGAAGCGCGTGTCAGGCAGGATAACTTTCTTCACGGCCACCCGGACGTTACGCAGCGGAAAAGTGCGCACCAGCAACTCCGTGATGCCGGCTGCAAACGTCTCAATGAGCCGGCATTCGCTGCGGTTGGCAAACTCCGTGATCGCCGCGGCGACGGCGGCATAATCGACGGTGCGCGCCACCTCGTCACCGAGCTGGTCGAAAGGAGGCAGGATCTGGAACGACAAATCCAGCCAGAGCCGCTGCGGTACGGCGCGTTCGGCCTCCGGCACGCCGATGCGGGTCGTGACTTGCAGGTCCACAATCTCGATCGATTCCTCCCGGTTCTGGGCCGGTTCCCACAGGCGCAGCAACATTCCCAAATCGCGCAAGAGCAAATCGGGCCCGGCGGAAGCAAGCTTTTCGATGGGATCAAAGCCGGTCAAAACCGCCGCCGAAACCACGCCGGCAGCCTTGGCCGCTTCGACGTCATGCACCAGGTCGCCGATAAACAGCGTCTCCGGGGCTGCCAGCCGAAAGACCCGTAAAAGGTCAAGGATTCGTGGCGCTTTGTCCGCCACGTCTAAATAGACTTCTTCGAACCACGGGCGAATCCCGAACCGTCCGGCTTGCGCTTCGAAATGGCCGGCGTGCATCGTGCTCAGCAGGAACAACCGGCGCCCGCTGCATCGGCAAAGGCGAAGAAAGGCTTCCGCATGGGGCATCAGCGCCACCGACCCGCGATGACGGGCGAAAAACTCGTGGTAAACTTTGTCGATCTCCGGCAACGGAATCGTGGGTAAAAGCCGTTCATAGTATTTTGTGAGCGGCAGTTCAAAATCCCGGCGAAACTCATCCTCGCTGATCGGCGCCGCCCCGTACGCGCCCAGGACGGCGTTGGTTGCCCGGACCACGAGATCGAGGTCGTCTACCAACGTGCCTGACCAGTCGAGTATGACATTCCGGATCACCGGTGCAAAGGAGAACCCGCGCGCGTTTCCCGCCGTCCCTGGTTATAGCGCCAACCGCTCGTAAATCTCCCCGAGCGGCAATTGCAGGCCGACAAAAAATTCGCCGAACTCCGCGTATCCGGCACTCACGGCGTCAAACCGCATGTCATAGACGATCGACTTGATTTCAAAAACGTCATGAGCGAACAAGCTTACCCCCCACTCCCAGTCGTCCAGCCCGGTGGCGCCGGTAATCAATTGGCGGACGCGCCCCGAATAGGTTCGCCCCACCTGGCCGTGACCCAGCATCATGCGCTTGCGGTCCTCAAAGGGCAGCGCGTACCAGTTCTGGTCCGGGACCCGCCGCTTCAGCATCGGATAAAAGCAGAACACCGGCCAGTCCGGCATATTCGGGTAAAGGCGGTCCTGCAGATATTTCTGCATGCGCTGGCGAAACCCTTCGAGCGCGGATGCAAATTCTTCGGAGTCCGGTTCAAGTTTGCGTTCGACGACCAACGACCGTTTAAACTCCTCCTCCGTCATGGTGTACTCGCTGCGTTCCGTCAACGAGTAGAAACTGAACGCCGGAGAGAGCACGTCAGCGCCGAGGGCCTGGGTGAGTCGCTTTTCGAGCCGGTTGGCCGTGTGCAGGTCCTCCGTGAGCAGCATAAAACCGAGGTCCGCCTTGGGCGTCACGATGCTGAACGTCAACAGTTGGGTTGCCGGCAGCGTTCGCGCTTCCTGCACAAAGGAAGCCAGGTGGGACTTGGCCGCGTATTTTTCCTCTTTGCTCAACATCTGCCAACTTCCGTATTCAAGGCGGTAGAAGAGGTGCAGCACGTGCCAGCCTTCCTTGGCACGCAAGCTTGGTCGTTCGATCATCCCTGCAGCTTATGCCGGCACCCGGAATGCCACAAATGCCACCAGCGGAAAAATGCCACAAATAAGAGGGGCAAACCCGGCGTGCGGATGTCCCCTGAGTCTGCGCAATCTTGTTGGTCCCTTTCTGCGTCTGTCTGCGTGTTCTGCGGATGATCGCTCTTCATTTTTGGCATTCGTGGCATTTTTCGGCTGGTGGCATTTCAAAGCCGCGCTTGCAGTCCCGGGTCGGATTGTTAAATTAGCCCGCTTCTCCCGAAGGGAGGGCGGAGCAAGGGCAAGGACCCCGGGAAACTTGATTTAGATTGAGCAAGCATTATGGCCGACGTCGCAAACAAATATCCGCAGAATGTGCCGGGACGCTTCTACGTGGATGACCAGTGCATTGACTGTGACCTTTGCCGGGAAACCGCTCCTGCCAATTTCACTCGGGACGATGACGGGGGTCACTCCTACGTCTTCAAGCAACCGGCCTCGTCCGACGAAGAAAGCCTTTGCAAGGAGGCGATGGAAGGGTGCCCGGTCGAGGCGATCGGAAACGATGGTGAGTGATTCGCTGGTTTTTATGGCTGTGGACGCACACCTCAGGACTACGCTCCATTTTTAACTCGCCGGGAACTACCGATCCGATGAAGCCGTCGCTGCGCCAGAAGGTCTTGGAAGAGTGGCGAGGCTTACCTCAACCCGGCCCCGAAGTTGACCGGGTTGCCACCGTCGGAATGGTGCTCAACGCGCTGGCGCCCAAGCTCGGGCTGGGCGAGCGCCTCTTGGAAGAAGAAATTGTGGCTGCCTGGGCCGAAACCGTCGGGCCGTTCTTCGCGGCCCATTCGCGTCCGGCAAAATTGCATCAGGGCGTGCTTATCGTGCAAGTGCTGCAACCGACGGTCCTGTTCGAACTTGAGCGGAGTTGCAAACCCGTTATCCTGGCGAAGCTGCGGGAGCGTTTTGGCGGCAAGAAGATACAGGCGATCCGCTTCAAGGTGGGTTAGGTTAATTTCCGGGACGGCCGGCTGCGCGGAGGGTCGCCTCTGGCGCCGGTCTAATTAATGTACCTGATATAATTTTTGAAATCCCGCGATTTGGTGTCAGGTTGCTTCTAGCGCTTGCCCCGGAGCGGCATTTGAGGTATGGACACACGCCCGCCACTTGGAGATCTCACGCTCCTGTCCAGGCCCCTAAACTCTCATGACTGCCACGATTTTACTCCTCGCCCAGCAGGCTGCGCCGGCCGGGCCGGCTCCTCAGCCCAGCATGCTCACGAGCTTCCTCCCATTCGTGTTCATGATCATCATCTTCTACTTTCTGCTGATTCGTCCCCAGCAGAAACGTCAGAAGGAACATCAGCGGGTGCTGAGCTCGCTTAAGACCGGCGATCGGGTGGTGACCTCCGCCGGGATTCACGGCTTGATCGCGAATGTGAAAGAAAGCACGGTGCTGCTCAAGGTGGCCGATAACGTTAAGATTGAAGTCGACAAGAGCGCCATCTCCAACGTCACGCGCCCAACTGAAGCCGCCAAGCCGGCGGCGTAAATGCCCCTCCCTGTTCCCGTTTATCTGGCGGTATGAATCCAACCCTGACATTCTTTTTTGGCTTGTTGTTGCTCGTGCTCTTTGGCTGCTACTTTCTGGCTGAAGCGGAGCGGGTTAAACGCGGGCTGGGCACGGTTTTGACGGTGCTGCTCTGCGCGTTTTGCATCGACGCTTTCTTGCCGCTCAGCCAGAAGCTCCACCTCGGCCTTGACTTGCAGGGTGGTACCTCATTCCTGGTCCGGCTCGTGCCGCCGGCGGGGGAAGATGGCAAACCCCGGGCCATTACCCCGGACATGCAGGAGCAGGCCGTAGAGGTGATCCGGAAGCGCGTCGACCAATTCGGCGTCAGCGAACCGGTGATCACCAAACAGGGGGCTGACCGGATTTTGGTCCAGATCCCGGGCCTCGATACCGCGCAGATTCAGGAGGCCAAGGCACAACTGCAACGCGTAGCGAGGCTGGAATTCAGGCTGGTCCATCCGAACGGCGCGCAACTGGTGCCGCAGATTACCGCCGGCCAAACTTTTACGCCTCCCGGGTACGTTATCCTGAATTCCGTCGACCGGCGAAACGGCCAGCCACAGAAATACCTGGTCAAACGCCGTCCGGAACTCACCGGGGATCAGGTGACGCGTGCTCAGGCCACCTTCGAGCAGCGCGGCTATGAAGTGGCGCTCAAGTTTACGCCGAAAGGCGCTGATATCTTCCGGCAGGTGACCCGGGACAACATCAACCAGCAACTGGCGATCGTGCTGGACGGGGAGGTGGTTTCGGCGCCCGTAATTCAGAGCGAGATCCCGAACGGGCAAGCGGTCATTACCGGGAACTTCACCGCAGAAGAAGCGCGCAACCTGGCCAGCGCATTGGAGAACCCGCTGCAAACGCCGGTCGTCATTGACGAGGTGCACTCGGTTTCGGCGACGCTGGGCCGGGACTCGATCATGGGCGGCGTGACGGCCGGGTTGGGCGGCCTGGCCGCGACGCTCCTTTTCGTGCTGATTTATTACCGCACGGCGGGCGTGGTCGCCGTTATCGGTCTGGTGGTCAACGGGATTTTGCTGTTCGGGGTGATGTCGCTGTTCAATTTCGTCCTCACCTTGCCGGGGATCGCCGGTATCATCCTGACCATCGGCATGGCGATCGACTCAAACGTGGTGATCTATGAGCGCTTGCGTGAGGACCTGGAAGTCGGAAAGGGTTTGAAAGCCGCGATCGAAGCGGCCTACAGCAAAGCGTTCAGCGCTATCTTCGACGCGAACGTCACAACCCTGATTACCGCCGGGATTCTTTTCTGGCTCGGGACCGGCCCGGTCAAGGGTTTCGCCGTG
>JAFAUY010000217.1 GCA_019243005.1 Verrucomicrobiota bacterium
CCAGCTCGATGGAAATATTTTCAGCAAAGATCAACCCGTTGGTTAAGTCGATATTCGCGCGCATTCGTTCCGCGTGGATTTGGAGTCCGGAAACGAGTTCCAGCGCCTGAGCCGCGGATCCTCCCACTGCGCGGATGATCTCCGGAAACAGAACCCACTCCGCATGCCACCCCCCGGGGGATCGCTCATGCTCGTGCACCATGGACGTCAGTAGCGCCCCCGCCAGGGCCGGAATCCGCTTCGCATTCGCCAGGATTTTGGTTGGCGCAATCGGGTTTTGCTTATGGGGAAGCGTCGAAGAACCGCCGCCGCCCGACCCGAGGTCCTCGGCTACTTCGGCGACTTCGGTTTGCATCAGCAAAACGACGTCTTGGGCGATCTTTGCCAACGCGGTTCCTGCGAGCGCCAGGTCCATACCGAGCCGGCCAATGCGATCGCGCTGGGTATGCCAGGGAACTTCCGGCGTGGTCAGGTTAAGTTTGCGCGCCAGCGCCTCCAGGATCTCCAATCCTTTCGGACCACTGGCAGCAAGACTGCCAACGGCGCCCCCGAACTGAACCGCCAGGCTTGTTGCTGCACCCTGCTGCAGCATTCTACGGCAACGAGCAATCCCGTCCAGCCAGCCGGCGGCTTTGAGGCCAAAAGAGATGGGCCGCGCGTGCTGCAACAATGTTCGACCTGGCAAAAACGTCCGGCGCTGCTGTTCGACCAAACCGACAAGCCGTTCCTCGATGCTTAGCAGATCGGCAATTACCAATTCCACAGCCCTTTTCGTACAGAGCATCAGCCCGGTGTCGATGACATCCTGGCTGGTCGCCCCCAGGTGCACGTATTTTGCCGCGTCGGGATCCATTGCCGCTACCCGTTTCCCGATTGCTTTTACCAACGGAATCGCGGGATTCCCATCCCGCTCGGCGGAGCGTAGGAGGTCCTTGACATCAAAGAATTGCAGCGAACAGCAGTCTGCAATGACGGATGCCGCCTTTTGGGGGACCAGTCCCAGATCGGCTTGCGTTGCGGCCAACGCCGACTCAAACCTCAACATCGCTTCGATCAGAGCTTGGTCCGAGAGCAGCGCGTCGATTCCCGGCGAGGTAAATAAGCTGTCAAACATGCTTACCGGCTTTCTGAACGGACCGTCAAAGGTCGAAGAAGACCGTTTCGTTTTCTCCCTGAAGGAAGACGTTCCACTCGTAGCGGTGCGGTTGAGCCGGGTCGGCTTTGGCCAGCAGCGAGTCGCGGCGGCGAGGCTCGATGGAACGAAGCACGGGATCGTCTGCATTTCCGGGTTCGTCGCTAAAGTAAATGCGTGTAATCAAGCGATAGAGTAGCCCACGCATGAAAATTGAAACCAGAATGTGGGGCGCCTGGCGCGCAGACGTCTCTGCCTGGACAGCGCCCGGCTTGATGGTCCGAACGCGGAACCGGCCGGCCTCGTTGGTCGGTACCCGACCAAAGCCAAAAGAATCTTCGAACGGTTTTTTTTGGGGTTGATCCGTATACCGGCCGAAGCTATCCGCCTGCCATAATTCAAGAACCGCGTCCGGCACAGGGGTGAGATCCGCGTCGAACACGGTTCCGGCGATTTCGATGACTTGACCCGGAATATCCGGCTTCGTCAAATCATCCCGATAAAGGGCTTCCAGGCCGATTTTGAAGTATGGCCCGACCGTCTGGTAAGTCGTCACAGAGAGAATCTGTGGAACTGCTTCTCCGAGCGACTCATGATTCTTTTGCTCGGTCATGGCTTGTTCTCCATCGGAGTTTCCTGACGGCCGCGCAGCACGATCTCGAACCGGTAGCCGAGGGCGTATTCCGGGACGGTCGTTTCCCAGTCGAACAAGGCGATCAACCGTTCCCGCGCCGTCTGGCTTCTGACGCTGTTGAATATGGGATCAAACGGCAGGAGCGGGTCGCCAGGAAAATACATCTGGGTGATCAAGCGCGTCGCAAACGCCGGCCCGAAAACCGAGAAATGGATATGCGCTGGACGCCAGGCATTGTAATGGTTGCGCCACGGGTATTCGCCCGGACGAATGGTTTCGAACGCAAAGCGTCCTTTCGTGTCAGTAACCAGCGACGCGCAGCCGATGAAGTTAGGGTCGAGCGGGGCATCATGCTGATCGCGGGCGTGAAGGTAACGACCGGCGGCGTTGGCTTGCCAGATCTCCACGAAAGTCCCAGCAACGGCCCGGCCATCTTCGTCCAGAACCCGCCCGCTGACCAGGATCCGTTCCCCGAGGGCTTGCCCGTGCGGGCCTTTGGTCAGATCAACGGGCTGGATATTTTCCGGCGGCGCGAAGGTGGGACCGGTAAGTTCGGAGACGGTTTGCGGCAGAGGGACCAGGGGCTGGCGAGGTGATCGCTTAACGGACGAGACGTAGGAAGGGCAAAAATTAGGCGGCAGAACACCGTCCTGAAAATTTCGATAAAGCGGGCGGGTTGGGGGCGAATCGAAGACATTCATAAGAGGCTCCGTGGCGCACGTCTGTACGATTATCGCACCAATGTGCGGTTATAGAATTAAAACTTCCGGCTCCTCCTTGTCAAGACGCTCCGCGACAAAACCTGCCCGTCAGGAACTGGCGGTGGAATGCCTTGAGCGGCAATGATTTGGGGTGCCAGCATGCCGTCTGGTGCCGGGTCATTGAGCCCTTCGATGAGCAGCGGGAGGCCACGCGGCCCTTGGCGCTTGCGCGAAATGGAGAACTTCAGGGGCTGCAGCGTCACTGTGCCGCATAAGACAGCGATGATGGCGCGGGTGGATAACTTGACGCCGCGGGCCGCTCATAAGCATCCTGCTTGTATTCCTCAGCCGGCAGCCACTATGATTCCGGAAATCCCCCAACGACAAGAATGAGGCCGATTGTCTACGTTCTGAACGGACCAAATTTGAATCTGCTCGGCAGCCGGCAGCCCGAAATCTATGGCCGCGAGACACTGGCGGACGTAGAGGCCGAGTGCCGGCGTCTAGGCGCAGATCTGGGCTTGGAGATCGAGTTTCGCCAGACCAATGCCGAGTTCCAGCTCATCGACTGGATCCACGAGTCGCGCAAGCGCGCAGCCGGAATCGTAATTAATCCTGCCGCCTTAACTCATACCTCAGTCGCCGTGTTGGATGCGCTGAACGCGTGCGAATGCCCTATCCTTGAGGTGCATATCTCTAACATCCATAAGCGCGAAGAATTCCGTCATCACTCCTTCGTTTCGCAAGTAGCTACAGGCGTGATCTGCGGGTTCGGCGCGCAGGGCTATTTTCTTGCGATACAGCATCTTGCTCGGCTGATCGGAAGCCCGCGCGCAGCGACCGTTCAGACCCAGAGCGCGTTCCTCGTCGGCCTCATCGGCGCCGGTATCCAGGCCTCACTCACTCCTGCAATGCACGAGCGCGAGGGTGCTGCGCAGGGCCTGCACTACGTCTACCGATTGATCGACCTTCAAACCCTCGGCCTTGGCGTCGAGGCACTAGCCGGGCTCATAACTGCAGCTGGGCAGATGGGCTTCACCGGACTCAACGTTACCCATCCGTGCAAGCAGGCGGTGATACCCCTGCTCGACGAGCTGTCGGACGACGCCCGCTCGCTCGAAGCCGTTAACACGGTCGTGTTCAAGGATGGCAAGCGGGTGGGCCACAATACGGATTGGTTCGGCTTCGCCGAGAATTTCCGACGCGGCCTGCCTGATGCCCGTCGCGACCACGTGGTGCAACTCGGTGCGGGAGGCGCGGGTTCTGCCGTCGCGCATGCGGCGCTGACGTGCGGCGTCAAGAAGTTGACCATCGTCGATACGGTGGCCGAGCGTGCCAAAGCGGTAGCAGCAGGCCGTGCGGCGCGTTTCGGCCCGGATCGTGTATCCGTCGCCGACCCGGCCGAGATTGCCGCACCTTTGGCGACCGCGGATGGGCTGATAAACACGACGCCAATCGGCATGGCGAAGTACCCCGGTCTGCCCCTGTCTGCGGCTCTGTTACGCCCGGAGCTCTGGGTTGCCGAGATCATTTATTTCCCCCTGGAGACTGACCTGTTGCGCGCCGCGCGCGCGTTGGGCTGCCGCACGCTGGATGGCGGCGGCATGGCGGTCTTTCAGGCCGCCGAGGCCTTCCGTCTCTTCACCGGTATCGAACCGGATACCCAAAGGATGCTGCAGCACTTCGCTGCCTTGTGTGCAAAATGATTCCTGCTTCCATAATGTAAAGAGAAAGATTTTTTATGGATATTGCAAACCAACCCGCCACGCCGGCGGACCCGGCGGTTGGTAGCCAACGGCGGACGAGCGCTCGCTTTGGTATCCTCGCGCTCATCTCCGTGGGCACCATGATCAACT